>CAYYVB010000180.1:0-6953 GCA_964475035.1 uncultured Opitutaceae bacterium
GTTGTTCACAAGTTATCCACTCGATGGAAAACACCCGAGCCGCGGTCCTAAATCCCACGCAGCATCACGTCGGCGCCCAGGTTAAGACTTACGTTCTCGATACGAACGTCCTGCTGCACGATCCCCAATCGATCTTCAAGTTCGAGGAGAACAACCTCGCGATCCCCGTCGAGGTCCTGGAGGAACTTGATGCGATCAAGAGCGAGCAGTCCACCGAGCGCGGCCGCAACGCCCGCCGCGTGCACCGCATCCTGCAGGAACTCCTGCCGGACTCGCGCTCGATGCACGAGGGCGTGAAGCTCGAGAGCGGAGGCACGCTCTCGATCATCATCAACCGCTACCTCGTGGAGAACAACTGGTCCACGCCCGCGATGCAGCGCCTCCGCGCCGTGGTGTCCGACTTCACCAAGAAGGACAACCGCATCATCGCCGCCGCGCTCTTCGTCCAAGAGACCTTCCCGCCGCCGACCATCCTCGTCACGAAGGACGTCAACGTGCAGCTCAAGGCCCGCGCCGTCGGCCTCGAGGCCGAGGACTACCTCAACGACAAGGTCCCCGAGGCGCCCGACACCGATTCCTACCCGACGCTCTCGCTCGACGTCTACGAGATGCAGCGCTTCTGCTCCGAGGGCCAGTTCGAGCTGCCCGAGCACGTCGCCGGCAAGCTCTACCTCAACGAATACGTCCTCCTCATGACGCCCGAGGGGAAGACGATGCCCGGCCGCTACTACGGCAACGGTCTCGTCCGTCGCCTGCGCTTTCCCGAGTTCGTCAAGGCCCCCGGCGGCATCCCCATCCGCCCGCGCAACCTCGAGCAGCAGTTCTTCATGGATGCGCTGATGGACGACTCCATCTCGCTCATCACCTGCTTCGGCAAGGCCGGCACCGGCAAGACGCTCCTCTCCACCGGCTGCGCGCTCCACCAGATCATCGACGCCGAGAACTCCCGCTACGACGGCCTCTCCATCTCGCGCCCCGTCATCGCGCTCGGCAAAGACATCGGTTTCCTCCCCGGCTCGCTCGAGGAGAAGATGAAGCCCTGGCTCCAGCCCTACCACGACGCGCTCGAAGTGCTCATGCCCTCGAAATTGCCGAAGGAGCCGCAGTTCGCCGCGAAGAAGGTCGGCAAGAAAAAGAAGAAGCACGACGAGATCCTCTCCAGCATGACGCAGCCGCAGCCCGCGCACGCCACCGGCGGCGGAGGCGGCGTCCCGCCGATGAAGCCCTACGAGCGCCTCATCCGCAACGGCATCGTCGAGATCGAGGCCCTCTGCTTCATCCGCGGCCGCTCGATCGCGCGCCGCTTCTTCATCCTCGACGAGGCCCAGCAGCTCACCCCGCACGAGGTGAAGACCGTCATCACGCGCATCTCCGAAAGCTCGAAGATCGTCCTCATCGGCGACCCCGCGCAGATCGACAACCCCTATGTCGACGCCCGCAGCAACGGCCTCGTGTATTGCCACAACCGGATGCGCGGCCAATCGCTCCACGCCCACGTGAAGCTCTCGAAAGGCGAGCGCTCCCGCCTCGCCGAACTCGCTGCCGACCTGCTCTGAACCGCAGTCGGCATCAGCTCCGCGACTGCCTCCTTAGGTTGCACGCTCGCGCGCAAATCAGGTCATCCCGTCGTAGCAGCCGTCGTAAGACGGCTAGACGAATTCTCGCTGCGAGGCGGAATCATGCCGCACCTCGCTCCGCCGCTCACTCCGCCTTCGCCGTTTCCTTGGCGGGATTTTCGGCGGTTTCCTCTTCTGCCTCGTCCTCGGCGGGATCGAGCAGACTCGGTTCGCCGCGGCGCTTCGCCAGCCACTCCATCGCGCCGGCGAAGAAGCCGGTGAACATCAGGTCGCCGAAGAGTGTGTTGCGGAAGAAATAGATCGTCGGCGGAAACTCCGGGTGCCCGACCGTCAGCGCCTGCCACCAGCCGGCGAGCGACTTGGCGTAGAACGGATCCGTCCACCACGACTGCGTGTTCGTGATGAGGTAGAACAGCAGCGCGCCGGCGAGGCTCCCGTTGAGCAGCCAGAGCCAAGACTTGCGCTTCGCCACCCATGCGCCGAGCGCCAGCGCCGCCGCAAAGCACGCAAAACGCGCGACGTAGCCGAGCGTCGGCAGCTGGTAGCCGAATTCGCGCACGTAGAAATGGTTGATGTAGAGGTCCGAAACGCACAGCGCGATGAACGGCACCGCCCACATCCAGCGTTCGCGGAAATACACCGCGCCGCAGAATGCGATCGCCATCACCGGCGAGATGTTGGCCCAGGAAAAGTCCAGCGTCGGCAGCACGCGGAAGGCCGCGGCGAAGACGAGGAGGACAAGGGCGAGGCGCATGAGGGCAACCTTGTGCGGACTCCGCCCCCGATGACAAGCGCGCGCTCGGCACGTGACGCGGCTATGAGTTATTCGACCTCAGCAGGAAGAGACTGCTAACAGGCTCATGGACCGGGCTCAGCCCGGCATTCAACATCCAGCCTGAAGGGCGCGGCTACTGCCGCGCCGCCCCAACGAGAATCGCTCCGACTGGTGGCAAATCAGCCCTAGCTCACAGCTTCGCCGCCTCCGCCTCGCGGGCGAGGAGCCAGAGCATGTCGGACACGCGATTCAGATAACGCACCAACAATGGACGCACGGTGCGCCCGTGGTCGGCGAGACCCACGACGCGGCGCTCGGCCCGGCGCGCGGCCGTGCGGGCGAGGTCGAGGGCAGCGGCGTGCAAGGTCGCGCCGGGCGTGGCCCAGCCGTCGAATTTCGGCTGGCGCGCCTCGATGGTGGCGACCGCGGCGTCGATCCGCGCGAGTGCGGGCTCGTCGATCTTGGAGAATTTCGATTCTGCGTAGCGCGTGGCGTCGCTCTCGGCGCAGGCAATCTCGCCCATGAGGGCGACGAGTTCCTGCTGGATGCGTTCGATCTCGGCGCGGTCGGTGCCCTGCGGTTGCGTGGCCTTGGCGAAACCGAGCGCGGCGTTCAACTCGTCGAGCGCGCCGACCGCTTCGATCTGCGGATGATGCTTCGGGACGCGCTGACCGTAGAGCAAAGTGGTGGTGCCGTCGTCACCGGTGCGGGTGGCGATGGAGCGGGCGGAGCGGGCAGGGGAGTCGGCCATGTCAGCGCTTCTTGGCAGCCTCGCGCGTGGCTTTTTTCAACGCCTTCAGGTCCGGGTCGAGACGCTTGAGCGTCTCCTTGTCCATTCGGTCGATGAAGAGCACGCCGTTGAGGTGATCGGCCTCGTGCTGGACGCAGCGGGCGAAGAGGCCGTTGCAACGCAGCGTGTGCGGCGTGCCGTGTTCGTCCTGGTATTTGACCTCGATCTCGTCGGGGCGCTCGACGTCGCCACGAAGTTCGGGGAACGACAGGCAGCCTTCCTCGGCGATGTCCGTCGGCTCGGGCACGGCGGTGACCTCGGGGTTGCACAGCGTCATGGGCATGAAGAGCTCGAGTGGCGGCTTGGCACCGTCGAGTTCCCAGTCGAAATCCGCCTCAGTCTCCCCCAGGTCGATGACGCAAACTTGGATTGCCTGCCCGACTTGTTGGGCGGCGAGGCCGATGCCGTGCGCGTCGTGCATCGTATCGACCATGTCGCCGGCGAGCTGGCGCAGCGCCTTGTCGAAAGTCGTGACCTTCGCGCCTTTTTGACGGAGGACGGCATCGTTGAAGTGAACAATTCGCAACGGCATGGGTCGGAAGATGCGCAGCGTATTTGTCCGCGCAACCGCCGGGCAAATAAATTGTTTTCCCGCTGCCATCTCGCTCGTTATGCGTTCCACCATGACCTCGCCCGCTGCACCCGGCCCCGCGTCCGCCCTCTGGGTGGGCGGCTTGCTGTTGGGGACGGCGCTGCTGGCGCTGGCTTGGTTGCTGCCGGCGAACGTGAAATCGCTCAGCCCCGCGCTTCTGCGCGAGGCGGGTCGCGGCACGCCGACCGCCTCCGCCTATGCACGGGAGTTGCTCGCCGTGGACAAACCCGGCCCCGCCGCGCTCGTCCTCGAGGCCGCCCGCCGCCTCGAGGATCCGGGCGCGGGCGCGTTGCAGGTGATCTTCGACGACTACGCGCGCCGGCACCGCGACATGATTCCCTGGGGCGGCTGGGACGTTGCGCTCGAACCGCTGCTCGCCGGCCGCAACGCCGCCTCGCCCGCCGAATCGATGCCGGTGCTGACGTTCCTCGTCACGACGCAGGCGCGCGAAAATCTCCGCCGCTACCTCGCCACCTCGCGTCTGCCCGGAGTGCAGGCGCTCCTCGCCACCGCGAAACTCGAGGGCACGCAGCGCTTCGTCCCCGCGACGCGCCCCGGCGGGCAGCCGCTCGACGCGGTCATTTTGCTCACGGCCTACCTCTGGCAACGCGAGCATCTCGCCGGCTCGCTCCAACGCGACGTGCGCGCACTGGCCGAGACCGCCGTCGCGAGCGGGAACCTCGGTGCGCTCGAGGAATTCTATCTCGATGTGCTCACGCTCGGCAAACGCCTGAACTGGGTGCAACTCGCGGAATTGCTCCGCACCTCCACGAATCCTCACACGGTCGCGCAATTCGCGCACCTCGCGCGCGTCGCGCCGGAGCACCTGCCGGTGATCTACACGGCGGCGCTCATGACGCGCTCCTCCGACGCGGTCGCGCGCTACCTCATCGCCTTCGGCAAACCCGGCGCGGACAACCTGCGTGTCGCGCTCGCGGCGGGCGAGGGCGCCGTGCGCCAGCTCGTCAACCGCCAGGCTCCCGTCACGCCGGCGGGTGCCGCCGACTCCGAATTCGCGGCCGGCTTCGTGCTGCGCCACC
Source organism: uncultured Opitutaceae bacterium (assembly GCA_964475035.1). GTDB lineage: Bacteria > Verrucomicrobiota > Verrucomicrobiia > Opitutales > Opitutaceae > Didemnitutus. The sequence goes on from CAYYVB010000180.1 coordinate 4,775, forward strand.
CGGAGCTGTCGTTGTTCCTGAAATACGCGGCCTTCCTCGGCGGCGTTTTCCTGCTTCTGCGCTCGATCGATTTGCGGCTCTTCCTGCCGGCGGAACAGACCCTGCGCGGTGCGTTTCCCAAGATGGGCAGCGGTGTCCTCGCCGGCATCCTCACCTTCATCTTCTTCGTCCTCTCCGAGCCCTTCCTGCTCAAGGCCGCCGCCGCCACCGAGTATCAGATCCGCCTCGCCATCCCGATCCTCGGCCAGACCGCCGCGCCGGCCGCCACCTCCGCTTCAACCCCCGCTCCCTCTATGGACACCACCACCGTGCTCTCGATCACGATCTTCGCGCTGCTGCAGGTCGCCGTCTATGTCATCTGCCTGCTCAAGATCTCCGAAATCGACCGCCAGCCGCTGAATGCGCTGACCAAGCTCAAGCTCACCGAGAACGAGGAGAACCTCTTCGACAGCGGCCTCTACCTCGGCATCGCCGGCACCGCCACCGCCCTCGTGCTCCAGGTGCTCGGCCTGATCGAGGCCAACCTCCTCGCGGCCTACTCCTCGAATCTCTTCGGCATCATCTGCGTCGCGCTCGTGAAGATCCGCCACGTGCGCCCCTACAAGCGCAAGCTCATCATGGAAAGCCAGCCGGCCACCCCTGCCGCCGCCTGACCCGGCCGCCCCCGCGCCGTCATGAACAAGACGCTCCTCCTCATCATCTGCGACTTCCTGTTGCTCAACCTCCTCGCGCTCACGCGCTGGGAGAAGGCCGAGCCGCAGCGCGCCACGATCGAGGCCGCCGCGGCGCCCAGCGCGTCCGCCGCCGCCGCGCCCGTCGTCAACGCCGACATGCTCGAACTCATGCGCGTCTCGCTCGAGGACGAGAAGGCCGCCCGCGACGCCCTCGCCGCTCAGCTCAGCAACACGCAGGGCACGCTCACCGAGCGCGAGAAGGCGCTCGCCCAGGCCGAGCAGCAGAAACAGCAGCTCAGCGGCGCCCTCACCACCACCACCGCCAACGTGAAGGAGCTGGAGAAGAAATACTCCGAGGCCACCAACGAGGCCTTCCTCACCAAGGAGCAGCTCGCCCAGCTCCAGCGCGAGCTCGACGAGCGCCGCGCCGAGGCCGAACGCCAAAAGGCCGACCTCGCCCGCCTCGAGCGCCAGAACGCCGAGGCCCGCCAGCGCATCGAGAACCTCAACGTCGCCGTCCGCGTCGCCGAGCAGGAGAAGCAGCTCATCACCGAGAACCTCACCGAGGCGCGCCAGCAGGTCCTCCTCGAGCGCGCCGAGCGCGCCAAGGTCCAGGAGCAGACCACCGTCCTCGCCCAGGGCGTCGGCCAGCTCGCCGAGAAATCCGGCGAACTGACGAAGGAGATTCGCGACAATCGTCCCATCAATCCGAACACGCTCTTCGCCGAGTTCCTCGCCAACCGCGTGCAGTTGCAGGTCACCACGCAGCGCGCCGGCCTCTTCAGCCCAAGCTTCCGCGAGCGCGACGCGCAGACCGTGCTCGTCTCCGACGGCACGCGCACCTTCGCGCTCATGCACGTGAGCGACACACCGTTCAACTGGAACTACGAGAACCCGCCCAACTACCAGAAGATCACCGGCCGACTCTCCTTCGACTCAGCCGAGGCCGCCGTGCCGGAGCTGCACTTCCTCCGGCTCGACCCGCGCCTGCTCGTCGTGCCGATCGACGACACGCTCGCCGCCCGCCTCGGCGCGAAGGTCTATCGCCTTGCCTCCGAGCCCTTCAAATTCCCCGAGGTCGTGCTCGTGCGAGGCGAGGACGGCCGCTACGGCGAGACGACGTTCCGCCTCGACGCCGACAATCCCGGCTACGTGCGCCTCGACAACCGGATCGTCACGCGCCTCTTCGGCGAGATCGCGCCCAAGCGCGGCGACCTTGTCTTCGCCAAGACCGGCGAGCTCATCGGCATGCTCGTGAACGACGCGAATTGCGCCATCCTCGGCGACTTCAGCGCCGCTCAGACCCTGCGCATCGGCGACGATATCGCGCAGGAGAACACCGCCGCTCTCTTCCGCGCCCTCCAATCCCGCTGGTCCCGCCTGCCGACGAAGTTGCAATGAGCCGCGATCACCGGCGGCGCCTCCGCCTGCCTTCGTGATTGAAGGGTGAGGGGGCGCGCGGCTCAATCCGCGCCGTGCTGCAACCCGCCCTCGAGTCGCTCGGC
>CAYYVB010000181.1:0-6951 GCA_964475035.1 uncultured Opitutaceae bacterium
CAGCATGAGACCCTGCACGGCGCCCGTTTGCGGACCGCCGGCCTGATGCTCGAAGGCGACCTGCGGCACGAGGGCCGAGACATAGCCGCCGACCCCATAAAAAAAGCAGATGCCCATCGTCGCGCGCCAAAGTTCGCGCTCGCGCCAGACCTCGGCGACATCCCGGAAATGACGCACCCACAGCCCTGCGGAGAACGGCTCCTCCGAATGCGCCACTGTGCGGTCGGCAAACTGAAAGACGCCCAGCGCGAGGACCGAGAGCACGGCGAGCATCGCCGCGACCCACATGGATGAGGCCCAGACGTCATGCCCGGCACCGAGGAATGACGAGAAGAGATAAGCTCCGGCGAACGAGCCGACGAGGATCGACGTGATGGTGGTCATCTCCATCAGGCCCACCGCGCGCGACAGTTTTTCCACGCCGACGTATTCGATGATGATGCCGCGTTTCGCCGGGGCGAGGAGGCAGGTCTGCACCGAGAGCAGGAAGAAGCAGACAATCGCCGCGGTGAAGGACTGCAGCCACAACGCGCCGACCAGCCCGAGCATGACGCCGACTTGGACAACGAGGGCGGCGTTGAAGACATCGCGCTTGGCGTAGCGGTCGGACAGCCAGCCGCACACCGGGCCAAACAGGATGTAAGGCAGGACCAGCAGGGCGCTGATGAGGGCGACAACCAATTTGGCGTCCCAGCCTTCCGTCTGCGCGAGCTGCTGCGCGAGCGAGATCAGCATCAATTTGGCCGCGCAATCGTTAAAGGTCACCTGAGCCTGCGCGCCCATGAGGGCCGCCAGCGAAACACGGGGGTTTTTCATGCGGGGTGGGTGGCAAGAGTGAGAGCGGCTTTCCCGTCGCCGCAAGCTTTTCACGGCGGACATTTCACCCCCGGGCGGCCAACGCACCTCCGACCTGGAGCCAAGTCATCCGCCCCATCGGCGTCCCTGTGCGGCATTTTCGCTTCCCGCCGCATAGGCCGGTTCCTGACCGGCTCTACTTGCCCTCCTCCGTCGCTTTCCACTTCCGCAGGTCGCGGGCGAGAGCGCCAAAGCCGTTCGGGAAATCGTTCTCCAGGCGCCGAAAATCGCCGCGGTGGCGCTGCACCTCGGCCAGACCGCGCTCGGTCTGCCAAGGCAACGTCGAACGCGTCGTGCCATAAACCCGGGCCTTCAAATCGCGCCGCGTGAAGGGCATCTGACCGCGCGCAAGACCAGCCATCCATTCCTCTTCGGTCACGCCATCCTCGCGTCCACATAGCAGCCACGCCTCGATCGCTGGCACGGCTAGCCCGATGGCGCGGAGCGGTGCCATGCGCCCGCGCGCGGGTGGGAGATTTTTCATCGTGCGGCGAAACACGGCGCGCAGGCGGCACATCCGGCAGAGAGGATGATGATACCCCGGCGCCTCGTGCTCGGCCGTGTGCACGGGCGTGTCGTCGGAATCCACCACAACCACGAGTCCGCGTGCGTCGGTGTTGAAATGCAGATGGCGCAGGACCGAAGGCAACACCTGCTCCACTGAAGGCCACCCTCGCGCGCGCAGTGCGGGAGCGACCAGTTGGAGCGGCTCGCCGAGCAATCCTGTGACGAGCACGCGCAACACCGCCTCATCCGCCGGTGATTCGCTGAGGATCGCGAGCTTCATGGTCGGGCAGAGGAGTCACCACGATACTCACGAAAGACACGAAAAGCGGCCGGCGACGGTTCGTCGTGAATCATTTCGTTTGTTCGGTGTGTTTCGTGGTGACTAAGCCTCGTCCGGAGTGCCGCCGAGGATGCCGCTATACCAAAGGTCGCCGAGGCTGGCTTCGCCGAGGAGTTCGCGCAGGTCCGCGCGGTCGCTCAACCGCTCGAAGGTCGCGGTGCGACCGTGCTTGTTGGCGAGAATGATTTCCTCGGGATGGTCCTTGAACAGGTCGAGCAGGTAAGGCGAATGCGTGGTCGTGATCACCTGCACCGGGGCGCGAGTCTCGCCGAAATCATTTGGATAACTCAACCGGTAGAGCGCATCCCGCACCTCGCGCAGCATGCGCGGGTGGATGCCGCGATCAGCCTCCTCGAGGCAGACGACCGAAGGCGGCGCAGGGTCGAAGGCGAGCGCGAGCACGGCGAGCAGATAGAGCGTGCCCTGCGAGAGGCTTTCGGCAGGCACGCGGTCGCCGTTGAGCCGCGCGAGCAGCTCGACATGCGCACCCTCGACCCGGAATTCGAGCGCGCTGAACTCCGGCACGATGCGGCGGAACTCGCGTTCGAGGCGGGCGAGCAGGTCGGGCGCCTGCTCGCGCCAACCCGCAAGGACGGCGACCAGGTTGCCGGCATTGGAGGCGAGTTCGCGGCAATCGTCGCGGCGCGCAGGCACGGCCATTGCATAATGATCGAAGAGGAAGCCACGCATCCCGAGCAACCGCCCGCGCAACTCCTCCCACACGCGCTCGCCCTCGGCACCGGGCGGATGGGCGACCACGAGCGTGTCGCAGACGAGTTCCTCGTGCGCGCAGGCGGCCTTGACGCGGATGCCGTCGAAGGGCGGCACGAAGGAGAACTCGATCTCGGGTCCGCCGGCGAGCGGCTGCGTGAGCTCGTGCGTGTGTGCGGCGGGCAAGGCGGCGAGTGTGCGCAGTCGAAGCAGCGCCTGAATAAGACTCGTCTTGCCGGAGCCGTTCGGGCCGATGAGCAGATTGAACGGCGCCAATTTCACCGCCGCAGAGCGCAGGGCCTTGAAATTCTTGAAGTGGACCGCGGCGATCATACGGCAAGAGTTAATCGCATCCGCCCGCGCGCGCCAGAACGGAGTGCGCGGACGTGAGGTTCTATCGCCGGTCCGTAGCTGTGAGTGGTTTCCTCATCACTCCGGCCCGCAAGGCGGGCCAGAGCTGAGGAGACAAAGGCTCTTCTCGAGAACCAACTCGATGGCTTCGTCGCTCGGCTCCTCGGATTGACAGTCCAATCGCGAAGGGACGCTGGGAATACCGTCGGCCAGCGAACCAAATGGAGCGCTCGATCCGCTCGTGAGCGGGCACTTCTTATCTCGCTTTGATGTCTAGCTTCTCGGCCAAGCAAGACCCACCGCGCGAATGCAGGGGGGCGAAAGCCCCACCCGCAAGCGCGTGATGTTTGCATGCACCGTCTCAGTGGTGCGCGTGCGCGGAATTACCGGCGGCGCGGGCCTTCTGGTATTCCTCGACGTGCTTCTTCTCCTGGTCGGCGGGCATCTCCTCGTAGTGGCTGAACTTCTCGGCGTGCAGGCCGCGGCCGCCCGTGAGCGAGCGCAGCACCGTGCCGTAGTGATACAACTGCGCCGCGGGCACGTGCGCGCGCACGACCTGCAGGCGGCCGGCGACGTCCATGCCGAGGATCTTGCCGCGGCGTCCGCTGAGGTCGCCGACCACGCGGCCGACGAACTCCTCGGGCAGCTTGATCTCCAGCTCGTGAATCGGCTCGAGCAACACCGGCCGTGCCTGGGCGAAGGCCTCGCGGAACGCGAAGTAGCCGGCGATCTGGAACGCGATGTCTTTCGAGTCCACGGGGTGCATCTTGCCGCCGTAGAAATCGATCTTCACGTCGGTCACGCGATAACCCGCGTGGATGCCTTCGTTGGCGGCGTTCTTGATCCCCTTCTCCACCGACGGCACGAAGACGCGGTCCACGTCCTGGCCGACGAGCGATTGCGAGAACACGATGCCGCTGTCGCGCGGGCCGGGCTCGACGCGCAGCCACACCTCGGCGAACTGGCCGGCGCCGCCGGTCTGCTTCTTGTGCCGGTAACGCGCGTCGCCCTTGGCGCGGATCGTCTCGCGGTAGCGGATGCGCGGCGGCTCGAGCGAGACGTCGACCTTGTAGCGGCGCTTGAGCCGCTCGAACAGCACCTCGAGGTGCAGCTCGCCCTGCGCGGCGAGGATGAACTGATGCAGCTCGGAGTCCGTGTGGTAGGTGAAGGCCGGATCCTCCTCGTGCAACGCGGCGAGTCCGGCGGCGAGCTTCTCCTCGTCGCCCGGGGCGTTGAGCTTGAGCGCGGCCTGCGTGTAGGGCGTCGGATAGACGACCTTGGGCAGCGCCACCGCGTGGCGCACGTCGCAGAGCGTGTTGCCCGTGTGCGTGTCCTTGAGCTTCACGGCGGCGCCGATGTCGCCGGCGTGGAGCGCGTCGACGGGCGTGCGGATCTTGCCGTTGAGGCGGTAGAGCTGGCCCATGCGTTCGGCGATGCGGCGGTCGCTGTTGTGCAGGTCCATGCCCGGCTTGATCGTGCCGGAGTAGACGCGGAAGATCGAGAGGTCGCCGCTCTGCGGGTCGGTGAGGGACTTGAAGACGTAGGCGACGGGCTCGGTGCCGTCGAGGCGCACGAGGCAGGGCGAACCGGTGTTGGTCGCCACGGCGCCGACGGTCTGGCGGTCCACGGGTGACGAGCCGTATTTGGCGATGAAGTCCATCAGGCGCGCGACGCCGACGTTCTGCTCGGCGGAGGTGACGAGCAGCGGGATGAAGCTCTGGTTCTGCACCGCCGGGTGGATGCCCGTGCGCATGACCTCCTCGGAGAGGCCGCCCTCGTCGAAGAATTTCTGGAGCAGCGTGTCGTCACTCTCGGCGATGTGCTCGATCAGCTCCTTGTGCAGCGCCTCGACCTTGTCCTTCCACGCGCCGGTCGCGGGTTCCTCCTTGAACTGGCCGGATTTGTCGGTGGCGTAGCTCACGACCTCGCTGCGCATGACATCGAGGACTTGATGGAAACCCGGGCCCGGGTCCATCGGCACGGCGAGCGGGAAGACGCCCTGGCCGAAGTGTTCGCGGATGTCGGCGAGGAGGAGATCGAAGTCGTATTTCTCCTTGTCGAAGCCGTTGACGACGATGATGCGCGGGATGCCGGCCTGGCCGGCGTAGTCCCACATCAGTTCCGTGCCGACGCCGATGCCGTGGCCGGCGTGGATGACGACGAGGGCAAAGTCGGCGACGCGCAGCGCATGGATGCCCTCGGACGCGAAGTCGAGGTAGCCGGGCGTGTCGATGAAATTGAAACGCCGCCCCTGCCATTCGCAGTGGAGCGGCGTGCCGTGGATGGAGATGTGCCGCTGTTGTTCGCCGACGTGATAATCCGACACCGTGGTGCCCTGGGCGATGCTGCCCATGCGATGGATTGCGCCACCGCAGAGCAGCATCGATTCAGCGAGGATGGTTTTCCCCGCTGTAGCATGCCCCACGATGGCGAAGTTCCGAATGTCTCCCGGAAGCGTGCCATTCATTGGATGAGGTCTCCTGAGTTTTAGCTCGGCCGACCCCGCACGGGGACGTGCCGCTGGGTTGATCTTGGAGCCCCAAATTATCCGGCCACCCCGATGGGTAAAGCCCCTAACCGGCGCATCCCTTGGCCGGTGATGCGCAGGGATTTCCAGTCGGAAGAGAGGTAGGGCGCGCACTCCGTGCGCGCCGGAGATGAGTTGCCATTCACGCTGCAACCTTATCGCGGCGGGCCCGGCGGCAACGAGTGCCTCCTTCAGCCAATCACACCCGTATTCAAATAACTGAACTATTCAGCTTCCAACACCAGCACACTGTCCGTTGAATCGGGACAACCGCCGTCTAACATCTTCGAAGGCTAGCTTTCGTTTTACCACGCCTTAACGTGCAGCGATTACGCCGAAGATAACCAATGCGATAAGTATACCAATCCCGCGCACCGCCCACTTAGTTTTTTCGCATTGGGCTGCTATGGCTCGCAGCTCATATTTTAGTTCGGCTAATTCCTTTCTTTTAGTCTCAACTGCGGCTTTCGTGTCTGGCGGATTGAGCTGCGCCAACAAGCTGCTAATTTCTTCTGGTCGCAGAGATTGCCAATACCGAAAGACCGATTTTTCGCGATCCGTCCATGCGGCAATTGGGCGCTTCGCCAATTGAGTGACGACATTTTGTAACTCGCTGCGGAGCTGGCCTGGCAGGCCTAAAAAATCAAATTCGTCTTGGCTGACCTTAAGTAGAATAATCCGCAAACGGCGGTTCCAGACATGCGCGTTGTGTTCCGATGAGCCAGGATACGGCATTAAGTCCGATAGTGACCGCGTTTCTTCACCGCTCCGAACTAAAGCGTCAGAACTAAACTCACCATCCATCCACCGAACTTTAAGTTCGTTTGCGTCGGAGACCGTCGCTTCATGAGGACCGTCAGATATGAAGATTTGGCTAAAACTCATACAGTGATGTCCACAGAGTTATTAGATGCGCAGGCTGCTTACTAAGCTAATGCACTCGTAGACGAGACTCAAAATGGCAGTTAGGAAGTATTCCAATCGTTGTTCGCTTTTTTGATTTCCCGCACAGGCTCGACTGCGGAGTTCAAATTGTTGAATCGGCGTGCACAAATTCGGAAGCGGGGCGAATTTTGGTGGTTTGGCGTTTTCGTTGCTTCATAATGGGCACAAATATCGCGCTCGCATTGAAGGCTGTGCCAGAATTTCGAGGCTGTAAGTAATCAAATATTTTAGTTTGGGAATAGCGGAATTTTTCACCCCAAGGCGTCGTCCATCGGCCTGTTCTGGCGATAGTCCTGCGGCTGATTCTGTTCACGATGCCCGGGGCTCCGCTGGCCCGCAAGCAGCAGTTGCGTCCGCAGAACTTACCGGAACACACCCCACCGGATCCTGCGCAACGCCGGCGACTCAGTTGCCGCTGCCCGCATCGCCACTGCCGCGTCCTTCCAGCAACCGCAGGAAAAACAGCGTCGGGTCCGGCCGCAGGAGCGAGCCGCTGATGGGGCCGGTCTCGCGCATCTTCGCGTAACCAAGGTCATCCTTCGCGCCGTCGAGCACGCGCAAGCGCCCGAGCTGCTGCTCGACCTTGCCACGGGCGGCGAGCGTGAGCGCGAGCGACAAGGGTTGGCGCGCGATCGTCTGGCCTTCCTCGTGGCGGATCGTGCCGCGACCGGTCAGCCGCACCTCCGGCGAGAGCAACGACACCTCGTCGAGGCGG
>CAYYVB010000182.1:0-1511 GCA_964475035.1 uncultured Opitutaceae bacterium
GCGCAGGACGGTCGAGCGCGAGACGGGGAAGAACTGCGTGTCGAGTGTCGACTGCTCGCCGCCGGGGCGGATGACGACGGCGTCGGCCTGCACCTCGTATTGGTAGCCGACCGAGTCGGTGATGAAATCGAGCACGCGCTTGAGCGAGAGGTTGCGGAGCGTGATCGAGACAGGCGGGTTCGCGCTGCCGGGATCGACGAGGACAATGTTCACGCCCTTCGGGTCGGTGCCGCTGCGGTCGAATTCTTCCGACACGGCGCTGAGCGTGTTCACGACGCGGCTCAATTCGAGGCCGCTGAAATTCACGCTCGGGAGCACGATCTGGTTGAGCTTCTCGAGCAAAGGCGAAGGACCATCGGGCGATTTCGCGCCGGCCGGAGGCTCGGCATGGACGCCCGGGCGCTGCCAGGCGCGCGCGACCTCGTTGAGCATCTGCGCGGTCGTGCGCGTGCGGTCGGCGTTCTGGTCGACGCCGCCTCGCGCGATGCGTCGCAGAAACGCATCCGCATCGGGGTTCGTCGGGTCGAGTTCGAGCACGCGCGCAAAGGTCTGCGCCGCGGCGGAGGGCTCACCGGCAAGATACTGGCTGCGACCGCGCTTGAGCAGAGCGTCGATCTCCTCGGCCAACGCCGCCGATTGCGGCGCGCGCTCCACCGGGGCCGGGGCGGACACGTTGACGGGAGAACCGGCCGTCGCGGGAGAATCGACGGTCTCGCGCTCCGTTTCCGACGGTGCCGGGCGCGCGAGTTCCGCGAGATGTTCGTCGCGCTCGCCGGCGATCTCCGCGCGGGCGATGGCGATCTCGGCAAGCACGGCCTGGGTCGCGGCATTGTCGGGAAACGCAAGCTGCGCCTGCGCGAGGCGTTCGAGCGCGGCGCCGAATTGCTTATCCGCCGCCAGCGCGCGGGCTTCGCGCACGGCGCGCGCGGCAGTGGCGAGCACCTGTTCAAGCCGCGCTTCCTCGGCGCGGGCAATGCGCCCCGCCTCGGCGGCGGCAGCTGCGGCAGCGGTCGCTTCGGCGACCTCGCCACCGGCGACGGTGACTTTTTTCGCCGCACTTTGGTCGAGGCTCGCGATGAGGCGCATGACCGTCGCGTCGCCCGGCGCGAGGCGGAGCAACTCCTCCAGTTTGCCGCGCGCCGCCGCGGTGTCCCCGCCGTCGCGCGCGCGCAAGGCCTCGGAGAGCAGCCGGATCTTGGTCTCGGTCACGCTTTCCTGCGCGTGCAGAAGCGGAGCGCCACCGAGGACAAGACCGAGCAGAAGAAACGCGAAGCGGAGGGAGCGAACCATGAGGAAAGGAAGACGGAAATCAGCGGTGGGCCGGGCGTTCGACGATGCCACGACGGTCGGCGCGCTGGAAGCGTTTGTCCGGCGAATCGCTCTTTTTCGCGACAGCGCCGGCGGGCTTGAGCACGCGCAGCTCGGGGAACGGCAGGCCGGGCACTTGTTTCGCGACGACGACTTCGGGCGGATAGAGTTGGATGCGCTCGATGCGGTAGGTGGCGTCGTTT
>CAYYVB010000182.1:1521-6940 GCA_964475035.1 uncultured Opitutaceae bacterium
TCGGCGCTCGCGGTTGTCGAGCGTGACCTCCTCGCCCGTGCGCTCATCGTGCACCACGGCGAAGGCCGCGATGTCGTAGACCGGCAGTTCGCCCGGCGCGGCGACGTTGACCTTGCGCACCGCGAAATCCTTCAGCGTGAGGCCGAGTTCCTCGAAGCGCCGGCCGGGGCGCGCGAGCAATGTCTCGGAGATCTGCGGGCTTACGAAGGTCCCGAGATAATCCTGCGTCGAACCGAGGTAGCCCATGAGCTGGAGCCGGTAGAGTTCGCGCCGCACGTCGAGCAGTTCCAGTCCGAAGGCGAGCGCGCCGTCTTGGAACACGCTCGGTGGCGTCACGCTGAACGCACGCGCCGAGGCGTGGAAATAGATCACCGGCGGCGTGAAAATCTCATAGACCCAGCCGCCGCCCTGCGACTGCACGGCGGGCTTGCCCCAGGCCTTCGGCACGCGCGCCGGTGCTTTGAACTCAGCACGCGCATAGGCTTCGCCGGTGAGCGTCGCGGCAACGGGGGAGGTGCGCAGCGCGCGGAGACCTTCCTGTTGCCCCCACCACCACAGACCGGCGCCGGCCACGGCAACGAGCGCGACGCCAAAGGCGATTTTTTCCGCAGGCAGACGCAGGGAGGAAATCATAGGGGCGCAGGGGTCGGGTCGGTGGAGAGGACTTCAACGAATTCCAGCACGACGGCAAACTTGGAAAAATTATCCCTCACGACCGGCACCGGCGCATCGGGATCGGTTCGTGCTTCGCTGGCGCCAGTCAACTCCACGGGGGCGGGCTCCACTTCGACGCTGCGCACGATCAAAGGCCGTTGGAAACTCGCAAGCTCATTGAGGAACGCGCGCAACGTCTGCGTCTGCCCGGTGAATTCCAGCCGGAACGCCTCCGTGTCGATGAGCCCGGTGCGGCGCAGGCGCAGCTGATCCTCGGGCGCGAAGAAATCCGCCGGCACGCCGCCGGTCCGTGCGGGCGACTCCGCACCTGCCGCGGCGCCCTCGGGCGCAAGCCGCACCTGTCGCTGCGCATCGGGCACGGGGCGCTCGCGCTGAACGCCAAGCAACGCACGCGGGCGCGCCTCAAGCAGGGTGGTGACGAGGTGCTCGATCAAGAGCCGTTGCAGATGCACGCGGGCGAGCGTGTCAGGCTCGGGCCCTTCATTGGCGTGCGAGGCGAAGCCGAACTGTTCGTCCGGCCGCACGACGACCTGCTGCCGCGCGGCAAGCGCGCGCAATTTATCGACGGTCGAAGCGAGCGCGAAATAAGCGTCGATCGGACGCGTCGGCGCTTCCTCTGCTTCGCGGCCGCGTTGCCGGCCGGCGAGCGCGGTGCGCAACGCGGCGATATTTTTCTCCGCCGCAGCGACATCGTCTGCGAGCGCGACAGTGTTCCCTTCACTCAGGGCCGGCGATTGCGCGGCGAGCCAGTCGAGCTCCTGCTGGCGCTGCGTGAGCGTGATCCGCGCACGGCGGACATCATCGGTGGCGCGCCACAGCAGCCAACCCTCCACCATGATGGCCGCCGCGCTCGCAACGAGCACGAGCGCGAAGAGCGGATGGCGTTTGAGAGCGGCGAAGTTCACAGCGGGCGGTTCGGCTCGGTGACGAGCACAAAATCGAAATGCAGGATGCCGGGCTGTCGGTTGTCGAAGCGCTCGCCCTCGACGGCGGAGACGAACGGCGAATCGACGAGGCGACCAAGGAGAGTCGTGACGCGGCGGTAGGTGTCGGGGCTGACATTCGCGAGCGGGTTGGTCTTGTCGAGCATCCGGCCGGAGACGGCGAGGCGCAGCGGGCCGGCCGCGGGGTTCGCGGGCACGACGTGCAACCGTTCGAGCCACACGTCCTCGACGCGGGCGAGCCGCTCCTGCAAATCCGCGAAGAGCGCTGCCCAGTTCGCACGGCGGTCATGCACGGAGCGCAATTGCGCGATCTGCTGCTGCAACGCGGCGAGCTTTTCCGCGTTGGCGCGGTTGCGCGCCTCGCGCTCGCGCAGCGGGGCGATCTCGCCCTCGACGGCGTGCGTCTTGGCGCGAAGCTCGGCAAGCATGGCGCGGTGGTGCGCAAGCGGGGGCAACAGGGCCAGCGCGAGCACGGCCGCGGCGGCACCGAGCCAGGGGCGGCGGCGGCGCGTGTCCTCGCGGGACCGCAAGCGCGGCGGCAGCAGATCGAGCGCTGGACGCGCGTCGGCGGTGGTCGCGACCGCCGCTCCCAGCAAGCCGGCGACTTCCAGCGCATGGTCGGCGACGCCGCCCTCGGCGGCGGGTTTGCGGATCTCGAACGCACCGAGCACATCGAGTTTTTCGACCGGCACGCGCAGACGCGCGTGCAGCCGGTCGGCCAATCCGGCGAGGCGCGCGCCGCCACCGGAGAGCAGCAGACGCGACGGCGTGGCGGCGCCGGACTGGCGCTTGAAATGCAAGGCGGAGCGCGTGACCTCCTGCGCGAGGCGGGTGGCGAAATTCTCCGTCGCGCCGCCGACGAGGTCGGCATGGCGCAGGGAAACCTTCAGTGCCTCGGCGTCGGCGAACTCGCAGTCCTGTCCGGTCGCGAGCTGTTGCGTGACGGCGTTGCCGCCGGTCGCAAGGGTGCGCGCGTGGAAGCGCCTTTCTTCCGCGAGGAGCAGGGTGGTCGAACGCGCACCGACCTCGACGAGCAGCGCAGGCGTCGCTCCGACGGCGCTCCCGTTGAGTCGCAGCGCGGCCGAGAGTGCGAGCGCCGGTGGCAGCAGCGCGGCCGGATGGAAGCCGGTTTCCTCGAGCACACGGCAGAGCGCGTCGATGGCGTCGAGTTTGGCGGCGCAGAGCATCACATCGACGTCGAGCTCGGTTTCACCGCTGACCGTGTGGCCCCAAACAACATCGTTGAGGGCGTAGGGAATGTTTTGCTGCGCCTCGAAGCGGATGACTTTCTCGCGCTTGGCCGGCTCGACGCGCGGGGTCTTGATGAACTTGGTGAGGACGAGGTGTCCGGGCAAGACGACGGTCACGGGGCCGCGATGAGCGCAGCGCGGGCGGAGCGCCGTGAGCGCGGCGCGAACCTGCGTGAGCCATTCTTCCTCGCGGCCGGGTTCGAGAAGCAAACTTTGCCAGGCGAATTCCTCCAGCCGCGGGCGCGCGCGGCTGGATGGGCTGACGAGCGCGAAGGCGACGTGTCCGGCTCCGCACTCGAGGATCGCTGCGCGCACTTTCAGCATGATGACGCACGCAGTGTCGCGGCGGGCGCGCGAAGGCGGCAAGGTTCTTTTGCCCACAAGCGATGATTCGTCGGGTGTCTCGGCGCGATGGGAAATTGCGTTGCCGCTCCGCTCCGCGCACGCACGCTGCGGTTTTCTCCGATGAGCGCTCCCCTGCCCTACAAGATCAGCGTGCTGGTGTTCCTGCAAAACCGCGCCGGCGAACTCCTGCTCATGCTTCGCGCCAAGCAGCCGAACCTAGGCGTGTGGTCGCCCATCGGCGGCAAGCTCGAGATGGACACGGGGGAATCGCCCTTCCAATGCGCCGTGCGCGAGATCGGCGAGGAGGTCGGGTTGCAGGTCGCGGAGTCGGACCTGCACCTGTTTGCCATGATCGCGGAGAAAGCCTACCAAGGGCACAATCACTGGTTGATGTTCCTGTTCCATTGCCGGCTGCCGATCGACGGATTGCCGCCGGATATCGCAGAGGGGAAATTCGCTTTCTGGTCGCGCGCTGACATCAACAAACTTGAGATTCCTGAGACCGATGCCGCGGCGCTGTGGCCGATCTACGACCAGTATCGCGACCGCTTCGTCTCACTTCGTGCCGATTGCTCGGTGTCCCCGATCCGCATCACGGTTGAGCAGATTACGCCCCCGGCAGCGACCTAGGGAGCTGATTGTCGAACTGACACCTGACCTCCGCGGCAGCCTAATACACTGCTCGCGGCTAAGTTTCGCTTGTCTTTCCGTCCCCAAGACCAAGTTAGGACATTGGCGTCCAACTATCATTTTAAACTCAAAATAACTGTGAGCAAGAAAGCCCCCACTCCGAAAAAAACCGACGAGGCCGCACCCGCCTACAACGCGCGGCAGGCCCCCATCAACGCCAAGCTGGGCAAGGATGAGTTGATCCATCTTTACCGCGAGATGGTGCGCATCCGTCGCTTCGAGGAGCGGTGCCTGCGCAGCTATCAACAAGGCAAGATTGGCGGCTTTCTCCACCTCTACATCGGCCAAGAGTCGATTGCGGTGGGTTGCGCATCCGTGATGGGCAAGAACGACCACATCATCACCGCATACCGCGATCACGGTCACGCGATCGCCGTCGGGATGGGCTTCAACGAGCTGATGGCGGAAAATTACGGCAAATATACCGGCTGTTCCAAAGGCAAGGGTGGTTCGATGCATTACTTCGACCCGACCCGTCGCTTCTGGGGCGGCCATGGCATCGTGGGCGGTCAAATACCGCTCGGCACCGGACTGGCCTACGCGCTGAAATACAAGGGACTAAAGGGGGCCGCGATGGCGTTCATGGGTGACGGCGCCGTCAATCAAGGAGCGGTGCACGAAGCCTACAATCTCGCGGCTCTCTGGGATCTCCCGACGATCTTCGTCATTGAGAACAACGGTTACTCCATGGGCACGAGCCAGGCACGCTCCTCCGCCGGTCCGCAACTCGCGCAACGCGCCAAGGGATACGGCATGACTTGGGACGTCGCCGAAAACGGCCATGACGTGCTTGAGATCCGCGACAAGTTCCACCGCCTGCTCAAGCTGGCCCACGAGGAGTCGAAGCCGAGCGTGCTCGAGATCCGCACTTATCGCTACCGCGGCCACTCCGTCGCCGACCCCGACACGACTTACCGCGAGAAAAAGGAGATCGAGGAATACAAGGCCACGAAGGATCCCATCATGACCTACGAGCGCCAGCTCTTGGCTGAAGGCGTCCTCAATGAAGAGCTTATCAAGCAGATCGACGAATCCGCCCGCGCCGAATCCGAGGCTTCAGCCGCCTACGCCGAGGCGAGCCCCTTCCCCACCGTCGAAGACATCAAGAAGGACGTCTATTGGGAGGCCGACAATCCGGCCGACCGCAAATCCTCCGGGTCACTCTTCTTCGACTGAGCTCACCCATCCTGCTCACCACCCGCAAGCCGCCACTCACTACTTTTCCATCATGCCCGTCATCACTTACCGCGAAGCCCTCCGCCACGCCATGAGCGAGGAAATCGAGCGCGACGAGAACGTCGTCCTCATGGGCGAAGAAGTCGGCCAATTCAACGGCGCCTACAAAGTCTCCGAAGGCATGCTCGCCAAATACGGACCGAAGCGCGTCATCGACACACCGATCAGCGAAGCCGGTTTCATCGGCATGGGGGTCGGCGCCGCCATGCTCGGCATGCGCCCGATCATGGAGCTGATGTTCTTCAGCTTCTACTCGGTCGCCTTCGACCAGATCTTCAA
>CAYYVB010000183.1:0-6931 GCA_964475035.1 uncultured Opitutaceae bacterium
AATTCCGTCTGCCGGTGTGGATCGAGCTGAACCGCCGCGGCTACGCGCCGCTGTTGCGGCATGAGCGCGTGGAATTCGGCGTGATGCGGCCGGACGGCGACGACCGGGCGTCGGTGCCCGTCGTGGTCTTCACCGCGGACGACCGCGCGACGCGCTACCGCTACGACCTCGTGCGCGAGCGCGGCGGCTGGCGCATCGCCGGCGTCGTCGCCGAGCGGGAAGCCCCGCGCGGCGACATTTGAAAAGCAGGACCGGCATCAGCCGGTCCTACTCACGCGGCGTTCATCGTTCTTGTCCGGGTGCTCAGAACGCCACGCGCAGCCCGAGCGCCACGTCGCGGCCGGGGAGCGGGGCGACGTCCTTCAGGAACGACGCGTGCACGCGGGCGGTGGTGTTGTTCAGGTTCGAGCCGCGGGCGAAGAGTTCGGCGTCGGTCCGGCCGAGCTTGAAGCGCCAGGCGGCCGACACGTTGACGAGCGTGTGGCTGTCGGTGGCGGTCTCGTTGAGCGCGACGCGGTTCTGCGCGAAGCTGTGGCGGAACTCCGTCCCGACCGACCACGCGCCGTGGCGGTAGTCGATCCCGATGCCGGCGCGCGCCGGCGTGATGCGCGGCAACGCCTCGCCGTCGGTGCGGTTGGTGGCGCGCACGGTGTCGGCGACGAAGCGCACGTCGAGCTGGCTGCCCGAACCTTCGTGCAGGTGCGCGATGAGCTCGAGCTCGGCGCCGTGGAAGCGCGCGTCGCGCTGCACGTAGGCATAGACGGGCAGCTCGTCCTCCTCGGCGCCGGTGGCCTGCTCGAAGATGTAGCCGTCGAAGTCGTTGACGAAGACCGTGGCCACGCCGGTGACGCGTCCGATGCGCTTGCGCAGGCTGAGATCGAGGCCGTGCGCGCGCTCGAGGCCGAGCGTGGCGTCGCCGACCTCGTAGCTGCCCGTGCCGGCGTGCGGGCCGTCGGCGTAGAGTTCCTGGGCGTTGGGTGCGCGCTCGCTGCGGTTGACCGAGACGGCGAGCGACCAGGAATCATCGAGTTTCCAGACGAAGCCGCCGGAGAGGCTCGCACCGGTGTGAGAGCGTGATGCGAGGCCGGTGCCGGCGTCGGGTTTGACTTCCTGCCGCTCGACGCGCGCGCCAAGTTGCCAAGTGACGCGTTCACGGGCGATTTCCTCGTAGAGGAAGACGGCGAGGTTGTTCGTCACGGACGGCGGCACGAAGGCCTCGTCGCCGACCGCGGCGAAATCGCTGCGCGAAACCTGCGCGCCGACGGCACCCTCGAAGGCGCCGATCTTGTTGTGCAAAAATTCGAGCCGGCCTTCATAGGCACGATTGCTGAAGCGCGTGCCGATTTCGTCGCCTTCGAGTTCGATGTGACTGTAGTCGGCGGCGCCGAGTTGGAGCCGCGCCGTGTGAAATACCGACGAGAGGTCGAAGATCTCGCCGTGCACGTCCCAGCGGCGCTGGCGCACATCGAGGCGCACGCCTTCGTCGCCGTGTTCTTCCTCGGCGTGTTCCTCCTCGTGATCTTCTTCTTCCTCCTCGTGGTGGCCGTGAGTGTGGCCGGGAACGCCGTAGAGGGAATCGAAGCCGCTGTAGGAAAAGCCGAGGTGGCCGCGCTGAGTCAGGTAAGTGAGGCCGAGGCCGGCGCCCGAGGTCTTGGTCGCGGTGTTGGGCAGGATGCCACGCGCGGGCGGTCCTTCCTCTTCCTCGTCGTGATCCTCGAGCAGGGCGGCGGTCTCGGCGAAGTCAGGGATGCGCAGGTCGTCGGTCTGGCGCGTGAAGCCGTCGAGGCGCCATGCAAACGCGCCGGCCGCGCCGGTGATGACGCCGGCCGCGGCGCGTTCGTCAGCGGCGCTGCCCAGTCGCGTCTCGATCCGGCCGCCGAACGCGGAAGCGGGCGCTTCCTCGGGGATGCGGGCGTCGATGACATTGACCACGCCACCGATGGCGGAACCGCCGTAGAGCAACGTGGCAGGTCCGCGCACGATCTCGATGCGGTCGATGAGCAGCGGATCGAGGCTGACGGCGTGGTCGGGGCTGATGACCGAGGCGTCGAGTGTGCCGATGCCACCGGTGAGAACACGGATTCGGTCGCCGCTGAGGCCGCGGATGACGGGCCGGCTGGCGCCAGGACCGAACCACGTGGAGGAAACGCCGGGTTCCCCGGCGAGGGTTTCGCCGAGCGAGCCGGCACGCTGCAGGAGCAGGCGCTGGCCGGCGAGCACCGAGGTCGGCGCGGCGATCTCGTCTTGCGCGCGCGCGAAGGGGCTGGCGGAGACGACGAAGTTTTCGAGAG
This sequence comes from uncultured Opitutaceae bacterium, assembly GCA_964475035.1. Taxonomy (GTDB): domain Bacteria; phylum Verrucomicrobiota; class Verrucomicrobiia; order Opitutales; family Opitutaceae; genus Didemnitutus. Next base: position 2,292 of record CAYYVB010000183.1, read on the forward strand.
TGACCGGCTCGGCGTGGGCCGGAGCGGCGGTCGGTTCATCGGCGGCGGCGAAAGTCGCGCCGGCGAGGAAAAGGGAAACGGAGAGGGAAAGGGGACGGGACATGGAAGGAGCTAGGGTGACGGCACGGAGCCGTTTTGATTCGGACGTTCAAACGCCCGCGCGGACGCAGGCGGCGTCGGGACGCGTGGGCATGGCGGCGCGCTGGCGCGCCGTGTCAGGCGTTGTGTCCGCCGGTCGGCGGATCGCGTCCGGGCCGCCGCGGGCGGTCGACAATCTCCGGCGTCGCGACCTGTGCGAGCCGCAGCGTCGTCACCGCGCGCTCCCCCGGCGCCACATTGAAGGTGGCCTGACCGGAGGGATTTTCCGCGCCGTGGGCAAAGAGCGTGATTGCGCACGCATGTTCTGCCACGGGTTCGTCGTTTTCGTGGTGCGAGTCGTGGGTGTGCGCGTGGTCGTGTCCGTGCACATGGTCGTGCAGGAGGTCGCTCGCGCTCGCGAGGCTCAGCAAGGCCACCAGCAGGGCGCAACCGAGTCCGAGCACGCGCCAACCCAGAAGCGGGCGGAGCGGGCGGTGGCGGAGGCGGTTGGTGGGAGGCACGGGTGGGAAAGTCCGCATTATGCCCGAGGCGTCAAGCGGCCTTGCTGGAGCTCCCGATTGGCATCGCGGTGCACGCTCATAATCAGCGACCACCTAAATTCAGGCCATTTTGTCCGTCCTTCGTTTAGTAGCCCTCCGCTACTTACTTCCGCGTGTTTCGCGCCAGGCAACTGGTGCGAGAGGTGACCAAAACAAGGAGCCCGTCGGAGATCACTGGCCCGTGACCCCGGCGGGCTCCTCAATTTTCCGGCGGGCGAAAAAAAGGCGCGGGACGGACCCGCGCCAAGGTAGGGGAGCTGTGCAGCGGTTTCGCACCGCGCGTGAGGGCTTAGCGGACCTCGCCCATGAGTTTCTTCACCCACGGCGTGACGGCGACGAGGGCGATGAACGCCACGCCGACCCAGCCCGCCTGGACGAGGAAGAAATGGGACAAGGCGGCCGCATTTGTGGCCGTGAATTCGCCCGCGAGCAGGCCGGCGACCTTGTTGCCGAGCGCGGCCGCGAGGAACCAGATGCCCATGACGAGGCCGACGAGGTTGCCCGGCGCGAGTTTGGTCAGCGTGCTGAGGCCGACGGGGCTGAGGCAGAGTTCGCCGACGGTCTGGAGGAAGAACAGGCCGACGATCCACAGCGGGCTGACCTTGCCCTCGGCCGTGAGCTGCGCGGCCGGCACCATGAGGAGGAACGACAGACCGAGGAAGAACAGGCCGATGGCGAACTTCATCGGGCTCGACGGCTGCTTGTCGGCCAGGCGCACCCACAGCCACGCGAAGAGCGGCGAGAGCGTGATGACGAACACGGAGTTCACCGACTGGAACCACGCCGACGGGAAGGTGAAGCCGAGGAATTCGAGGCGCGTGAGCTGGTCGGCGAACAACGCGATGGTCGACCCGGCCTGCTCGAAGATCGCCCAGAAGATGATCGCGGCGAGCGAGAATACAAAGATGGCGGCGAAGCGTTTCAGGCTGGGGTCGTTGCGCGAACCGAACCACAGGATCGCGAGCACGGGCACGATGATGTAACCGTATTTGATCCAGGCGAAGGCCTCGTTCGTGTCCGACAGGCGCACGAGCCAGAAGAGGAATCCCGCGCCGGCGAGCACGGCGAGCAGCTTGCCCCACGGACGCGCGACTTCGGGTGCCGGTGCGAGACCGACGTTCTCGAGACGTTTCCATTGGATGAGATAGACGACGAGGCCGATGGTCATGCCCACGCCGGCCGCGGCGAAGCCCCAGTGCCAGCTCCGCGCCGGATCCATGCCCCAGTCGGTGAGCATCGCCTTGAACATGTCGCTCTGCGCCAGCCACCCCGTGATGAGCGGGGCGAGGAAAGCGCCGATGTTGATGCCCATGTAGAAGATCGAGAAACCCGCGTCGCGACGGTCGTCCTGCGCGCTGTAGAGCGAGCCGACCATCGAGCTGATGTTGGGCTTGAGGAGGCCGGTGCCGCAGGCGACCAGCACGAGGCCCGTGTAGAAGAAAAAGTCCGAATGCACCGCGAGGGCGAAGTAACCCGCGGCGATGATGATGCCGCCCCACAGCACCGCGGCGCGCGCGCCGAGGAAGTTGTCGGCGATGTAGCCGCCCGGGATCGAGAGCATGTAAACGCTCATCGTGTAGGTGCCGTAGATCATGCCCGCCGTGCGGGTGTCGAAGCCGAGACCGCCGGCGGCGATCGGGGCGACCATGAACAACGTGAGCAGGGCGCGCATGCCGTAATAGCCGAAGCGCTCCCACAATTCCGTGAAGAACAGGTTCGTCAGACCGCGCGGATGACCGAAGATGCCGCTGGTGTCGCGAACCGCAGAAGGGGCGGGGTGCTGCATAGGACGCCGATTCCGGCAAGTTCGCCCCCGGAGCGCAAGCGCGCAACCGGCCCGCACCCCCCGTCTTTCACTCGGAAATTGGCCAATCCTGCGCGCCGGTTGGCCTCACCAGAAATACGTCACGTTGAGCGAGGTGTAGCCTTGGTTCGCGATCTGGTTTTCGAAGGCGCGCGAGTTGTCCACCGCGGTGAACGTCACGCGCCATGCCGCCGTCGTGATCGTTACTCCCGCTTCGACCGCGACGGTGAACGGCCGCTTCTCCACACTCGTGCTGTCGCGGAACACCGCGCCGTCAAGGAACAGGCTGTGTGCCGTCGCGGAGCCGGTCACGCCGGCGAACACGTGCACGCCGAAGCGGTCGCGCTCGCGCGCGCCCTCGCCGGTCAGGCGCGGCGGCGGCAGGTTGCCGCTCGTGCTGATGAGCGAGCTGCCGAAATCGCGCGGCAGGCGGTAGCCGTAGCGCACCTGCGCGCCGGCGTCGGCGCGCACGAGCACGGTGCCGAGGTGCAGGCCGGCCTTCGGGATGAACTCAAGGTTCCAGTCGCCCGCCGGGTCGAGCAGCTCCATCCGCACGCGGCGCTCGAAGACGAGGCCGATCTCCGGCTCGGTCTTCCATTGGTTGGCCCAGCCCTTCGGCGTGTTGACGCCGATGAACCGGTGCCACTCGGACTGCGTCTTGTCCGCCAGTGACCACGGCCCCGAGAAACCGAGGAACAGCTTGAACACCGCGAGGTGCCGGTCGTTGTGCAATTGCAGCGTCGGCCCGAAGAACAGCAGGCCGGCCCACGGCCGGTCGTTGGGTTGCGGCGCGGCGATCTGCGTGTCGGCCGGCGTGGACATGATCTGGCCGAGCTCAAGCCCGTGCGTCTCCTCCAAGCCTGCGCGCGGATAGCCGAGCCAGTCGATCACGCGCGCGACGAGCGCGCTCGGCGGCTGCGAACGGGTCCACGCCAGCGACACGCCGTTCGTGTAGTAACGGTCCGTGTTGAAGAGCATGTCGTTCTCGATCAGCACCGACAGCGCCTGCCGTTCGCGGCGGGGCGTGTCGGTCGCCGCGGACAACATCACCGGGCCGGCAAGGATAATTAAAAGTGCGAGACGCAGCATCGGCCGGACGCTACGCGGTGCCACCGGCAGGTCAAATCCCCGCCGGCCACGCCAGCGCGGAGTGGACAACCGACCGGACGCACGACCATCCTGCGCCGATGCGGTCACCCCGTCCGCCTCTTCCCATCCTCTACGCCACCGCCTCCGGCAATGCCGAGCAACTGGCGGAGCTGGCGGCCGCGCATTTCGCCGCGCGCGGGTGGGAGGCAACCGCAGTCAACCTCGCCGATTTTCCCGCCTCGCGCCTGCGCGAGACTCCGCTCGCGCTCGTCATCGCCAGCACCTGGGGCGACGGCGAGCCGCCCCCCGACGCCGCGGACTTCGTTGCTGCCCTCCGCGCGCACGAGCCGCTCGGACTCGCGGGTCTGCGCTACGCCGTGCTCGCGCTCGGTTCGTCGATGTATCCCGCCTTCTGCGCCTGCGGACGAGAGATCGATGCGCGCCTCGCCGTCCACGGCGCGCAACGTCTCGTCCCGCGCGTCGATGCCGATACGAAATACGTCGCCGACTTCCGCCGCTGGCTCGACGACGCCACCGACGCGTTGGAGCAACTCCCATGAGTTCACCCAGACTCCGCACGAAACTCAGCCACCTCCTCGTCGGCCTCGGCCTCACCCGGCTCGCCGCCGCCGAGGAGATTCTCCCGCTCGATCCGCCCGCCGGTCTGGCGCCGCGCGAGATCCGCGTCTTTGTGCCCGCAGGCGGCGTCACGCCGCAGACGCCGGTCCTTCTCGCGCTCGACGGCCAGAACATGGGCGCTTGGCGGCTCGCCGAGACGATCGCCGACCTGACGCAACGCGGCGAAATCACCGCCCCGCTCGTCGTCGCGATCCCGAATTCCTCGCAACGGATCGATGAATACGGTCTGGCCGGCGCGCTCGACTACAAGGGTCGCGGCAAGCTCGCGGCGGAATTCCAGCGCTACGTGCTCGAGCAAGTGCTGCCCGCGATCACGACGCGCTACGGCCTGCAGCTCGCGCCCGCGCGCACCGGCATCATGGGCGCCTCGCTCGGCGGCTTGAGCGCGCTCCACCTCGCGTGGCACCGGCCGGACGTCTTCGGATTCGTCGGCGTGTTCTCGGGCTCGCTCTGGTGGCGCGGCGAGGACG
>CAYYVB010000184.1:0-6893 GCA_964475035.1 uncultured Opitutaceae bacterium
GACCACTGTGGTCTGTGCCAACGTGGTTCATGTCACGTCGGCCCATTTCGAATGTACCGTGATGGCCGGACGTTCGCGCGGCGTGCGGGCCATCCTTTCGCTAGATTCGCGTCTCATGTCCGGAACACTGCCACACAGCGGGGCCATTCCCGCCATCGCAACAAACCGTCGTACGTTCCTGCGACAGGCCACGTTGGCCGGCACCGGCTGCGTCGCGCATGTCTGGCTGAATGCGGCCTGTGCCCCGCGTCGTCAGCGTCAGGCCTGGACGGCACCGGTCAATCCGCTGGTGAGCACGACGCCGTTCGCCAGACTGGAAGCCGTGGGACCTGAGGCCTGGGCGGTGATCTCGACGCCGACCGGTGGTGATCGCACGACCTTCGCCAACGGCGGCATCGTGGCGGGGCGCTCCGGCGTGGTGGTCTTCGAGGGCTTCTATCGCGACGCCGGTGCGCGCTGGCTGGCAGAGGAAGCGCGGCGACTCACCGGTCGCTGGCCCACGTATGTGGTGGTGTCGCACTATCACGTGGACCACGCGTCGGGTTTGCCGGGGTACGCACAGGATGCCGGGCTCCCGCGTGTGCACTGCACGGACATCACACGCCGACTGGCTCTTGGCGGAACGCCCGTGGCGCCGGCGCGCAGTGCGGCGCTCGAGCGCGCGTTTGCCGATGTCGTGGTGACAAGCAGCCGCGAGGTCCGCACCATCGACCTTGGCAATCGTGTGCTGCAACTCATGCCGTTTGCGGGACACACGGCCAGCGATCTCACGCTGCACGACGAGGACGCGGGACTCGTCTGGTCGGGTGACCTCGTGTGGTATCGCATGTTCCCCAACTATGTGGACGCGGATCCGCGCGCGCTTGCCGCCAGTGTGCAGCAGCTCGCCACGCGCCTGCGCAGTGCGCGCGCCGTGCTGGTGCCGGGTCACGGTGGACTGGTGTGCGCATCAGCCATGACGGAGTACCGTGCGCTGCTCGATCATGTCGAAGCGGTGGCGCGTGCTGGGCATGCGGCGGGTACACCGGCGCAGGCTGCGGCGGCGTCGTTTGCCGTGCCGCCGGCGCTGGGTGAGTGGATGGCCAGCCGCGTGAGTGTGGAGCGCGCCATGCAGGCCTGGTACCGCGTGCTGGGCACGCCGTAATGTCACTCCCAATGCCGCCGTCGCGTCGCGTATTGGTGGTGGGCGCCACGGGCAGCATTGGCCGCGCCGTCGCGCGAGCGGTGCTGCGTGCGGGACACGAGGTCGTGTGCTTCGTGCGCCCGGGTACCTCGCGCGATGTGCTTCCTGCGCAGGCCGAGTTGCGGTTTGGTCAGGTCACTGACGCACAGAGTGTGGCGCGGGACGGGTTTCGCGGCGAGCGCTTTGATGCGCTGGGCGAAACGGTTCTCGCCCTTCGCGAGGATGACCGGCGCCTTGTCGGTGCCGCGCTCGTATTTCAACGCGACGGCGAAGTGGGTCGGATTCGTGACCACCACGTCGGCCAGCGGCACGGCGTCGAGCATCTGCTTCTGGAGGAGGCGGCGGGCCATGCGGCGCATCGCGCCCTTCACGCGGCCGTCACCTTCGGCGTTTTTGTGCTCATCCTTCACCTCCTGACGCGTCATCATCTGATCTTGGGAGGTCTTGTATTTCTCCCATGCGTAACTGATCGCCGCGATCAGACCGAGCGAGAGCAGCAGCCGCCCGAAGAACGCCGTCGACGCCTCCTGCAGGAAGGTCCCGAGATACGCCGCCTCGACCGGCGCCGTGAAGAGCGGATCCTCCAGCAAACCGCGCGCACCGAGGTAGAGCGCATAGCCGATGGCGACAAGTTTCAGCACATCGAGGCCGCTGCGCACCAGGGATGACTTGGAAAAGATGCGCCCGAAGCCTGCGACCGGATTGAGCTGCTCGAGCTTGAAGCCGACGGCCTTCGGGGAAATCTGGAACCCGCTCTGCATGCCACCCGCCAGCATCGCCGCACCGATCACGGCCAGCAGCACGGGGGTCACGGCCTCGCCGACCGTCAAGATCACCTCGCCGAAGAGCAACGGGATCGTCCCGCCATCGACGCTCTGCAGCGGGAAATTCGTGAACATCATCACCGCATATTCCGCCAGGCTCTGCGCCGTCTCGCGCAAGGTGAACGCCAGCGCACCCATCGCCGCCGCCAACGACATCACCACCGTCAACTCCTGGCTCTTCGCGAATTGCCCCTTTTCCGCCGCCTCACGCAACCGCTTCTCGGTCGGTTGTTCGGTTTTTTGGTCTTGGTCAATCTCGGCCATCGTGGCGGTGGGTGGTGTCCTCCCCCGCAAAAGCAACGCCGATGCCAAACTGCGTGGCGCTAATTTTAGTCCCTGCCTTACAGCGCTTTAAAATGTTTTCCCTCGGTGCCGATCAACGTGGTTTCCGATGCGACGGCACGCGACCCCATGACCGGCAAAATCTGCCCGCGCTCAGCGTGGTGGCAGCAGCTCCAACATCTCCACGGGCATCCGCGCAAACTCCACGTAAAGGTAACGCCCGATCAGCGCCCCGGCCCCGGCCAGCAGCCCGATGCCCATCAAGGCGCGCACCGGAAATGCGAGGATGAAGATGTGCATCTTCGGCACTGCGCGGCCGAGCACTGAAAAAGCGAGGGTGATCAGAAAATTCAGCGCGATGAACGGCGCCGCAATCCGCAGGCCCAACTCGATCACCCGCGCGGTCATCACGGTGACCGCCTCCCCCGCCCCACCCGCGATTGCCGGCGCACCGGGCGCGGCGAATTGGAAACTCTTCGCGAACGCCCCCAACACCAGCGTGTGCGCACCGAACAAAAAGAACAGCAGCACTGCCAGCGCCGACAGAAAGGCCGCGACCGCCTCCGACCCCAGCTCCGGCGCGCCAAATCCCGGTGTCGCCGCCACGCCCATCTCAGACGACATCAACCGCCCCGCCATCTCGATCGCCGCAAAGGCCATGCGCGTCACGAAACCCATCGCCAGCCCGAGCATCACCTCGCCGGCCGCCGCGAAGATCAGCGCCCAGTGATCGAGCGCCACCTGCGCCGGCGGCACGAGCCCGGCGAGCAGCGTCGCGATGCAGATCGCCATCGCCAGCCTCATCATCACGGGCGGCGGGCGTCCGGCCAGCGCCGGCAGCAACAGCACGAGCCCCACGCCGCGCAGGAAGACCATCATCCAGGTGACGAGATATTCCAGCGACACGGTCGTTCCTCCTCGGCGGCGGCCGCGGCCAGCTCAGTTCGCCAAAGTCGGGATCCGCGCGAAGATCGCCAAGGCGAACTCCGTCAGCGATCGCAACAGCCACGGCGCGAGCACCACCGCGAGCCCGGACAGCGCCAGCAACTTCGGCGCGAAGGTCAGCGTGTTCTCCTGCATCGAGGTAACCGACTGGAACAAGCTCGCGATCAAGCCCACGACGAGCAGCCCGCCGAGGAACGGCGCGACGATGTAGAGCGCAAAAAGCACCGTGGTCTTGAACAGATCGATGGCGAGTTCGGGATTCATGGTCGAGAGGGGCGTCGGGGAGTGTGCGCTTGATCCGCAACAATGGTTTGGCGGCGGAAACGTCGGCCGGGGTCAGAAGGTGAAGCTCTGCACGAGCGACTTGACGATGAGGTGCCAGCCGTCGACGAGGACGAAGAGCAGGAGTTTGAAGGGCAAGGAGACGACGTTCGGTGGCATCATCATCATGCCCAGCGCCATCAATGTGGAGGAGACGAGAAAATCGATGATCAGGAATGGCAGGAAGAGCAGGAATCCCATCTGGAACGCCGTCTGCAGCTCACTGATGACGAACGCGGGGATGACGACGCGCATGGGCAGATCTTTCACCGCCGTCGGACCGAAACCGCCGAGCTGGAGGAAATACTCCAGGTCGCGCGTGCGCGTCTGCTTCAGCATGAACTCCTTCAAAGGCACCGTCGCGCGCTCAATCGCTTCATTCGATGTGATCTGGCCGTCGAAATAAGGCCGCAGCGCCTCGGTGTTCACGCGCTCGATCACCGGACCCATGATGAAAAACGTCAGGAACAGCGCGAGACCCACGATGATCTGGTTCGATGGTGCGCTGGGCACGCCGAGAGCAGTGCGGACGAAGCCGAGCACGATCACGATGCGCGCGAAACTCGTCATCAGCAGCACGAGTGACGGCGCGACCGATAGCAGGGTCATCAAGAGCACGATCTGCACGCCGACGCTCAGTTGGGCGGGGCTGTTCGTGCCTTCGAAATTGATCGACAGGCGCAGCGGGTCGGTCGCTGCGGCAGCCACCGGCGCAGGGGCGGTCGCGGTCGGGCCAGTCGGAGCTGCGGGATCGGGCAGGACTTGCGCGGCCACTTCCGGCGCCAAGCCAAGCAGGATCAGGAGACCGAGGAAGCCCCAGGCACGACGCCCGCAAAGATGCCAAATTGCGCGCACGTCAGGTGTCCTCCGGGTCCTCGTCACGCCCGAGCGGCGAGAGCAGGTCGATGCGCCCGGGGCAGACGCCAAGAAGAAATTTGCGGCCGTCATATTCCGCCACGACGAGATGCTGGCGATTGCCGAGCGAACGGCTCTCCGCGATGACGAGTTTGCGCGGCGCGCCACCCGCCGCCGGGCCGGTGCGCTGACGCCAGAGCATCCAGCCGCCAGCAGCGGCAGCGGCGAGCGCGGCGACGATCAGCAGTGCATTCGATCCGCTTTCACGTCCGGCTGCGGCCGGAGCGTCGGAAGCACCGGCCGACCGCGGGTAGATCACCTCCGCATCCTTCGCCTTTTCCTGTGCCCAGATACCGCTCGCGCATACGAGCGAAGCGAGCACCAGCGCAAGGAGACGGCGGACTAAACCGACGCCACCGGGACCGGTCAGGGTGCGGGCGGCGAGCAGGGAGAAATTCTCGGCGGCATCCATGCGCGGGCGGAGCCTCAGGACTTGGGCGAGCCGACCAGCTCGGTGATCTTGATGCCGAAGTTGTCCTCCACCACGACGACCTCGCCGTAGGCGACGAGCTTGTCGTTGACGTAAAGGCCGACCCGATCGCTCGCGTGCTGCATGAGCTGCACGACGCTGCCGGGGGAGAGCTCGAGGACGTCGCGCATCGACAGCAGGCATGAGCCGAGCTGGACAGTGACCTTAACCTTCACGTCGAGGACGATATCAAGGGCTTTTTCTTCCATCAGATTTGCCATGGGAAAGTTCCTCCGGGTTGACCGGGATTTTGCGGTTGAGCTGGACGGCGACACGGTCGGAATCGAGCCCGACCGTGCCGATGAATTTTGCGGTTCCGTTGAGCAACACTCGGGTTTGCTGCATCAGGTCGGCCGGCATCTCGATGATGTCGCCGACGCGGAGACTGCTGACCTCGCGGAGTGAAATCTCGAATGCTTCCCATTCGGCCCGGACCGGCATGGTGATGTGGTCGTAGGCCTTGTGCCAGGAGGCGCGTTTCTCGACGGTCGTGATCGCGGTGTCCTTCTGGCGGCGCGCCTGCATCTTCTTCACCAGTGGCTCGATGGTGTAATAGGGCACGCCGATCTGCATCTGCTCCGAGCAGTCGCCAAAATTCACCTCGAGGGTCAGCGCGAGGACGATGGCATCCTTCGGCGAGGTCTGCAGGAAACGGCCGTTGTTCTCGTGGCCGATGATGAGTGGACGCAGATCCTGCTCGGACTTCCACTGGCCGCACCATTCCTCGAGGATGATGACGATCACATCCTCGAGCAGGGCGACCTCGATCTCGGTCAGGTAGCGTTCAGCTTTCACCGAGTGCCCGCGTCCGCCGAGCAGGCGGTCGGCGATGGTGAGCGCGAGACGCGGGTTGATGTCGAGCACGCCGACGCCGACCAGCGGCTCAGCCTTGAAGAGGCAGATGTGCGTCGGGTTCGGCAGCGACTCGGTGAACTTGGTGTAGCTGACCGTCGTGAGCTTGGCCATTTTGAGGCCGAACTCCATGCGCAGGAAGAGGGAGAGCCGGGCGCTGAGGTAGCGGATGAAATCCTCATGCAGCAAACGCAGGCGGCGGAGCTCGATTTCCGAGAGGAAGACGGGGTTCCGGAAATCATAGGCCTCGACCTTGTTCGCGGCCGAGGCGTCCCCGCGCTTGCCGTCGGCGCGGATGAGCATCGCCTTCGGCGCAGCCTCGACGGTGGTCTGCGCGAGCAGGCGGTCGATCTCGGATTGATCGAGGAATTCGCTGGCGGCTTTGAGCGGATCGTCGGCCATGGCGGCGTGGGCGCGGCGGCTTACTGGATGACGAAGTCGGAGAAGTAGACCTGCTCGACCACGCGCTTGCCGAGAACCTGGTTGTAGGTCGCGACGAGCTTTTCGCGCAGGACGTTCTTGGAGCCGGGCTCCTCGAGGTCGGCGAGCGTGAGCGAGGAGAGGACATTGAGCGTCACGTCGGTGAGCTTGGCTTTTTCCTGATCGAAAGTGTTCTTCACCCCTTTGCCGCCGGCACCGGTGACGATGAACGACGTCTTGAGGTAACGCGTGCCCATCGTGCCGGCGAGGTTGACGACGACATTGCTGAACTCGTAGTTGCCGCCGCCGTCGTCGCCCTTGCCATCGCCCTTCTCTTTGCCGCTTGCCTCGGGCTTCGGCTCGGCGGTTGCGACTTGGGCGGCGAGTTCCGCGGGTGTCGCGCCGAGCTTGGCTTGGAGACGCGGGAGCAGGACGAACTCCGCCACGGCGAAGCTCGCCGCGGGCGCAAGCAACATCGTGGCGATGGCGGGCAACCAAGCCTTGAGGCCCGCGGCCTTGCCGCCGCCGGAGGCAGTCTCGAGCGCGGGCGCCGAGCCGGTCGGAGGCGCGGTCTGGGCGTCCTTGTTTTCCTTGGCGTCGGGCTTGGCCATGGCGAGAGAGGGGAAAGGATCAGCTGCGCTTCAGGTTGACGATGTCCTCAAGCACGGTGTCGGACACCGTG
>CAYYVB010000185.1:0-407 GCA_964475035.1 uncultured Opitutaceae bacterium
GGCTACAAGGGCAACATCGTCTACGTCCCCCACTTCGACCAGGTGCAGGAAACCGTCCCGACCCTGACCGTGAACCTCGCCGAGTGGCGCTTGAGTCGCACCGGCAACGCTGAGTGCCTGTTCAACGCCCGTCTGCGCACGGCGGACGGCCAGGATGCCGACCTCGGCATGGTGACGAGCATGGATTTCACACCGCTCCGGGGCCGCCCCGGCATCGGCCGCGCCTACGAAGTGGCCGACTCACTGGAGCGCGCCGCCGTCGACGCCATGAGGGATCTCTTCCGACGCATCGCCGACACCGGCCAGGTGCCGAACCTCATTCGCCGCCCGGCCAAGAATTAAACGGCGCGCAATTTCGCCTGCGCGTCGCCCTCAGCCTTGTTCGCCTGGCTGCGGACGATCATAGA
>CAYYVB010000185.1:417-2320 GCA_964475035.1 uncultured Opitutaceae bacterium
ATAGAACAACCGCACGCCCGCCCCGCTCGCCGGCGTGCCGAGGATTGCGAGTGCGCGCTGCAAAGCGCGCTTGGTGGACACGGTCGGATTCGTCTCGGCCGGGAAGATGTTCTCCCGCCCGATGCGCACGTCCGCCCCGCTGTTCTGCAGCACGCGCGCCACATCCGCCGTGATGCCGCTGATGAGCAGTTTGCGCCCCGTGCTTTGCAGGTAGTCGTTCAATTCGAGCAGCGCCATCACAGTCGTCGCGTCGAGGTGGCGCGCGTTCTTCATCCGCAGGATGAAAACCTTGATCTCGCCCTCATCGGCCAGTGTGCGCACCTGGGAGTGAAACAGCTCCGCCGCGCCGAAGAAGAGCTCACCTTCGACGTGGATGATCGAGATCTGGGCGTGCGGCCGCTTCTCGCCGTCGCTCAACGCCGCAAGGTTGCCCGTGTCGTTGAATGAGTATTCGACCAGCGAAGGCTGCGCGGCCTTGCGGAGGAAAAGCGCGAGCGAGGTGCCGACGCCGACGTAGATCGCCGCATCGAGCTTGAGAAAGAGCGCGGCGATGAGCGTCACCCAGAACACGATCGCGTCCGCCCGCGTCGCTCGCCGGGCGATGTAGATCTGCTCCCGCGGCAGCATCCGCAGACCGACGCGCAAAAGCACCGCCGCGATGCTCGGAACCGGTATGAAGTTGATCAGCGGGGAGAAGAACAACAGCGCCACCAGCACGATGCCGCTGCTCATCATCGCCGCGGCCTGGGTCTTCGCCCCGCTGGCGAAGTTCGTCGCACTGCGGGCAAACGACGCCGAGCCGGGCATGGCGCCGAAGAGGCTGTTGACGATATTGGCCGCTCCCATCGAGACGAGTTCCTGGTTGGCGTCAACGCGCTGGCCGGCGCGCGTGGCGAGCGTCTTCGAGATCGAGATCGCCTCGAGCATGCCGAGGATCGCGAGCGCGAAGGCCGCGCTGAGGATCGCCGGCACGACCGTGATGTCGGTCGCTCCCAGCGGCATGCCGACGAAGGACGGCAACGACACCGCGAGCGCGCCTTCCTCCGCGATCGTGCGCACGCCGAAAGCGCGCAGATCGAAGACCTGCGTCAACAGCGAGACCAGCAGCAGACCGATGAACTCAGCCGGAAACCGCGGACTAAACCGTTCGAGGAGCAGGAACAGCAGCAGCGTGCCCCCGCCCATCAGCACGTTGGCGGGCACGAAATTCAGGTGGTAAAGCTGAACCAGCGTGTCGATCAGCGACCCAAAGATCCCCGCCCCGCGGTTGATCTCGAACACGCCGGCGAGATACGGCAGTTGCGCCGAGATGAGCAGCACACCGATGGCAGTGCTGTAGCCGATGACGACCGCACGGGAGATGAACTGTGTGAGGTCGCCCATCTTCGCGAGACCCGCGCCGAGCTGGATCGCACCGATAAGGAACGCCAGCAGGAGCGCGATCTGCGCGGGCGAGAGCGCGAGGCTTGAGAACGAGTAGATCGTCGCCGCGAGGATGATACTGATCGAGTTCGTCGGCCCGAAGACGAGGTGGCGCGACGAGGTGAACACCGCGGCAACGAAACCGCCGATCACGACGGACATCACCACCATCAACGGCGGCAGACCCGCGATGAGCGCGAAACCGATCGCCTGCGGGATCGAGACGAGCGCAACCGTCGCGGCGGCGATCAGGTCGGGCGTGAGGAACGCGCGCTGGTAATTCCGGAACACGTCCCACACCGGCAACCGTTCGAGCATCCACCGCCGGGCGTGCTCGGTGCCCTGCGCGAGGAGATCGGGTTCCGGTTTTGGCGTGTCGTCGGCCACTACATCCGTCGGGTCACAGGGTGAGGCCCATGCGCTCGAGCACGCGGGCGAGGTCGTCGTTGCCGTGGTATTCGATGATGATGCGGCCCTGCTT
>CAYYVB010000185.1:2420-6890 GCA_964475035.1 uncultured Opitutaceae bacterium
AGGTCGAAATCGCGGATGAGGCTGGCGTAACCGTGCGCCTCCTCGATCGGGTTGAGGTCGGCGCGCTGCAGGTTCTCGATCATCGCGAGCGCCGCGGAGGAGACGTCGCTCGACGTCATCACGCGCGCCGGGATGGCCTTGAGCTTGAGCTGCTGGAACGCGCGCCAGCGACGCTCACCGGCAATGAGCTGGAATTTGTCGCCCACCGCGCGCACGACGATCGGCTGGAGCAAGCCCTCGGCGCGGATGCTGTCGACGAGGTCGGCCAGCTGCTGCGGGTCGAATTCCTTGCGCGGCTGGTGCGGGTTGGGTTCGACGGCGGCGACGGGAATTTCGCGGTAACCGGGCAGACCGGACGGCGCGGCGGCCGAGGCAGTTGGAGCAACCGGCGTAGTCGCGGTGGGCGCGGAAGCTTCGGCGGGCTTGGCCGGCGTGCCGCTGGCGATCAGGGCGCCGAGGCCGCGGCCGAGGCGGGAAGGAGTGGGTTTGGCCATGTTAGTTGCGCTGCGGGATGAACAGCGTCTGGCCGACGCGGATGCGCGTCGGGTCGGTGATTTTGTTCGCGTTGATGATGTCCTGCGTGCGGGCGTTGTGCTTCTGCGCGATGGCGGAAAGCGTATCGCCGGACTGCACGGTGTAATTGACGCCTTGCTTGGGAAAATCCTCGGTGAAATTCGTCTGCACGGCCGGCCGCGTGGCTTGGTTCTTGGCGAGCGCATCGAGCGCGGCGTTGGTCTGGCGGCCGAGAGCCTCGATCTGGCGGGCGACCTGCGCGAGCACGTCGCGGCGCTGGTCGGCGAGCGCGGATTGCGTCGTGCGGTTGAGGTCGGCGACGGCCTTATTGAGCTGCTCAACCGTGACGTAGCTCTGGCTGGTCTTGGCCTGGAGGGAGCTGTTCTCGCGGTTCAGCTGCTCGACCGTCAGCGTGAGTTCGCCGACGCGCTGGGTCAGGAGGCGGACGTCCTCGCGCAGGCTGGCGAGTTCGAAGGCGAGGTTGTTGGCGGGTTGGGCCGTGGCGGCGGTGGCTGTCGCAAGCCCCGCGAGGAGAATCCAGATGCGCATGGCCGCAGCTTGGAAAATCGCCGCGGAAAAACAAGCGAAGACCCGTCAGGCTTTCGGTCGCGGGAACGGCTGCGCCGCCACGAGCGGCGCCATCGGACGCGAGGGGAAAATCGTGCCGACGGGAATCGGGCTGCCGCGCAGAAATTCCGCCGCCGCGAGCATCCGGCCGCCGGGCCGCTGCAACCGCAGCACGCGCAACACGCCCTCGCCGCAGGCGATGTCGAGCCCCGCCCCGGTCGCCCCAACGACCGTGCCGGCGGCCACGGAGCTGTCACCGCTTGGGTGGCCAACCTCCGCGAGGCCGAACTTCAACGGCTGACCGGCGAACTCGATCGCGCAACCGGGCCAAGGCATGAGGCCGTTGATGCGCGCGGCGAGCTCGGCGGCGGAACGCGTGAAATCGAGCGCACCGTCGGATTTTTCGAGCCGGCGGCAGAAAGTCGCGGCGGCGTGATCTTGCTGCACGAATTCGAGCGCGCCCGCGGCCAGACGCGGCAAGGTGCGGGCGAGCAGCGGCACGCAGGCGCGGGCCATCTCCGCCTCAACTTCCGTGCCGGTGTCGTGCGGGCCAATGGGCACGCGCTCGGCGTCCGCGACCGGGCCGGCGTCGAGCGCGAGCACAATGCGCATGAGCGAAACCGCCGTCTCACGCTCACCGGTGGCGATGGCGGTCTGGATCGGCGACGCGCCGCGCAGCTTCGGCAGAAGCGACGCATGCAGGTTTACGGTCCCCAGTCGCGGCGTATCGATCACCGGCTGGCGCAGGATGTGGCCGTAGGCCATCACGAGCGAGAGATCGGGCGCGTAGCTCGCGAGGATCGCGCGGTCGGCGTCGCCGAATTTCTCCGGTTGGTGCACGGGCAGACCGCGCGCGAGCGCCCAGAGCTTGATGGCGTTGGGTTGGATCTTCTGCCCGCGGCCCACGGCGCGGTCGGGTTGGGTGAAGACGGCGACAATGCGGCCGTGCGCGCTCCCCTCGCCCGCCAGCCAGTCGAGGGCGGGCAGCGCGATCGCGTCGGAACCCATGAAAACGATCTTCAACATGGGGCGCTCCTCGCGGCTCAATCGTCGAGGATCACCGGCTCGCCGGCGAAGTCGGTGTCGATGTCGTCCGCGGCCTCGTTGCGCTTCTGGCCGCGGCGGCTGAGGCGGTCGTCGATCGAGATCTTCTTTTTGCCGACGAGGTCGAAATGGATCGGGCAGCCGTCGAGGTCGAATTCCTCCACGAGACCACCCTCGAGATAACGGCGGTAGCTCTCGGTGAGTTTTTCCTCGCGGTTGCAAAACACCTTGATGCGGAACGGCCGGTTGCCGGTCTGCGTGGCATAGTAGGCGCGGAAACGCTGGCCGCCGACCGAGGGCGGCGGGTTGCGGTCGGTGAGGGCGACGATGGCGGCGTTGAGCTTCGCGGTCGGGATCTTGCGGCCGAGACGCTCGTCAAGGGCGCGCGCGGCCTTGAGCATGCGCTCGATGTCGTGACCGGTCAGCGCGGAGACGAACATCACGGGCGCGCCGGGCGTGAAGAACAGGCGGTCGTAGAGCGCCTTCTCGAACTTCTCGCGGAAATCGCGCTCGTTCTTGAACTGCTTCAATTCACCGCGCCGGAGCGCCGCGTAGACGAGGTCCCACTTGTTGACCACGACGACGATCGGCCGGCCGGCGGCCACGATCTCGCCGGCGATAGCCTTGTCCTGCTGCGTCACGCCGTCGACGGCGTCGAGGACCATGAAGATGACGTCAGCCTGGTGGATGGCGTCGATCGAGCGGACGCGGGAGAAATATTCGACCGACGACGAGAGCTTCGTCGCGGGGCGGATGCCGGCGGTGTCGATGAGGCGGAAGGGCCAGAGTTTGCCGTCGCGCGATTTGTAGTCGAAGGAGATCTCGATCGAGTCGCGCGTCGTGCCGGGCACGTCCGAGACGATGAGGCGCTCGCTCTTGAGCAGGCGGTTCGAAAGCGAGGATTTGCCGACGTTGGGGCGGCCGAGGAAGCAGATCGTGAGGCGCTTCTTGTCGGGGTCCTCCTCCTCGGCGGTCGCCGCGGGGAGCTTTTCGAGGATCTGCGTGCGGAGCTGCGCCTCGCCGTTGCCGTGCTCGGCGGAGATGTAG
This sequence comes from uncultured Opitutaceae bacterium, assembly GCA_964475035.1. Lineage (GTDB taxonomy): Bacteria > Verrucomicrobiota > Verrucomicrobiia > Opitutales > Opitutaceae > Didemnitutus. The sequence goes on from CAYYVB010000185.1 coordinate 5,592, forward strand.
ACCGGGTCGCCGAAGCCGAGCCGGTAAAGGTCACCGACGGGGCCGACTTTCTCTTCGCCGTGATCGGCCTTGTTGGCGACGAGGATGACGGTCTTCTTGGATTTGCGGAGCAGTTGCGCGACGCGCTCGTCGAGGGAGGTGAGGCCTTCCTTGGCGTCGACGACGAAGAGGATCACGGCGGCGGCGCGGATGGCGAACTCGACCTGGACCTCGGAAGCCTTGATCAGCTTGGTCGGCGTATTCGCGTCCTGGAGGCCAAGACCGCCGGTATCCAGCAGCATGTAGCCGCCTTCCTTGACCTCGGCGGTGACGATGTCGCGAGTGACGCCGGGCTGGTCGTGGACGATGGAAATGCGCCGCTTCGCCAGCCGGTTGAACAGGCGGCTTTTGCCGACATTGGGTCGGCCGACGATGGCGACGGTGCGCGAAACGGTCTGCATGCGAGGCCTACCTTCCCGGCGGCCCCGGCGGGACGCAAGCGATAGTTGTCCTTGCCGCCGGACGGGCCGGGCCTACGGTGCGGTTTTCCCATGTTCGAAAGCCTGACCGACAAACTGACCAGCGCCCTCCGCAACCTCCGCGGCGTGGGCAAGCTCAGCGAGGAAAACATGGCCGACGCGCTCAAGGAAGTGCGCGCCGCCCTCCTCGCCGCCGACGTGCACTTCAAGGTCGCCCGCGATTTCATCGACCGCGTCCAGCAGCAGTGCGTCGGCCAGGAAGTCCTCAAGTCCGTCACACCGGGCCAGATGATCATCAAGATCATCCACGACGAGCTCGTGAAGCTCCTCGGCGAAGGCACGACCGAACTCTCCCCCACCCGGCCGCTCAAGGTGCTGATGGTCGGTCTCCATGGCTCGGGCAAGACCACGTCCACCGCCAAGCTCGGCAAGCTGCTGAAGAAAAAGGGCGCGCGCCCCTTCGTCGTCGCCTGCGACATCTACCGCCCCGCCGCCATCGACCAGCTCGAGATCCTCGCGAAGCAGGAGGAACTGGGATTTTACTCCGACCGCGCCTCCAAGGACGTCCCCGCCATCGGCTCGGCCGCGCTTGACGCCGCGACGCAGGCCAACGCCGACATCATCCTCTTCGACACCGCCGGCCGCCTTCAGATCGACCACGACCTGATCGAGGAAGTGAAACGACTCCGCGAACGCGTGCGGCCCGACGAGATCATCCTCGTCGCCGACGGCGCGCTCGGCCAGGAAGCCGTCAACGTCGCCAAGGCCTTCCACGATGCGCTCGGCCTCACCGGCCTCATCCTGACGAAGATGGACGGCGACGCCCGCGGCGGCGCGGCGC
>CAYYVB010000186.1:0-4613 GCA_964475035.1 uncultured Opitutaceae bacterium
TCGGCAGCTTGAACGTGGCCCAGGCGGCGCGATTGGGGAAATGCCAGGTGAGGAAAAACGTGAAGGTGCGGGACGCCCCGGCCGGAATCTCCTGCTGCACGCTGAGCGCGCCCATCGGGTCGTCCTCGGTCGCTTGCTGGGTCTGCGTCAGAATTCCGTCGGCGCTGAAATCGTCCCAGAAATCCAGCAGGGCGTTGCCCGTCCAGCCGTTCGGCGCGGCGGCGGTGCGATAGGTCACGCCGGCGGATTCCTCGGTTACCAAGGCCATCGTGCCCCAAGCGGTGCTTTGCGGATCGACGCCGGCGGAATCGAAATAGAGGCCGCGCAGGCCGGGGGAGGCGCGGAAGGTGTTGCGATTCTGCTTCGCGCCGAGCGGGATCACGTCCCCTTTCCAGTCGCGCTCGAATTTGCTCCCGTCGCGGCCGATGAAATTGCGGAGGGCCCCGCAGACGGACACGGTCAGCGGCGTGGAGGACACGTTGGTCACCTCGTAGCTCAGGACCGCCACCGGCAGGCTGCTGTTCTCCGCATCGCCCGGGATGAGGGGATTGAAGCCTCGGAGGGTCACTTTGACCGGCAGCGACGGATCCGACAGATGGACCTGGCCGAAGGGGTAGGCGGCGGCGAAACGGGCCTCGCGAAAGCGCGGCAACCCATGGTGGTCGACCGGACGGCCGTCGTAATGTTCGTACTCCGAGGCATGGATGGGGCCGAGCAGGGCCTTGGTCGCGGTCTTGCCCTCCGGCGTGCGCACGAAGAGGGCGAAGAACGGCGCGTCGTTGCCGGTGGTGACGGTGCTGTAGCCGCGCGCCGGCCGGTTCATGATCTGCCAGTCGCGCAATTCGCCGCGTCCGCCGAGCGAGACGGTGCCCGTGCCGATGCCGCCGAGCGGCAGGGCGATGCGCGTGAGGTGGTCGCCTTCATAGTCGCGCAACACCGGCCACGCGCCCGGTTGCCAGGGCGCGGCCGCGAGCGTCGCGGCGGTGGTGAGGAAAAGGAGGGCGAGGCGGGGCAGGGGTAGGCGGAAGACGGACATGGAAAGAGAAAAAGTCGGTAGTGCTGTCGCCATCACCGGTCAACCGCGCGCTCGCGCCTTGGCCAGCCGGGCAATGCGGCTCGACGGCCGCGGGGCGCCGCGTAATTTCCCGCCATGACTTTCGTTCTCGAAATGCTCGCTTCGCTCGGGCTGGTGGCGGCGGTTTTCCTCGCGATGGAGGCCGGCCGCCGTGCTGGCCGCCGCCGCCGGGAACAGGATCCAGAGAACTCCCACGCCGGCGTCGCCGCGATCGAGGCGGCGGTGTTCGGCCTGCTCGGCTTGCTGCTGGCGTTTGTGTTTTCGGGAGCGTGGACACGCTTCGATGCGCGGCGGGACCTCATTGTGCAGGAAGCGAACGCGATCGGCACCGCCTGGCTGAGGCTCGATCTGCTCCCGGCGGCCGAGCGCGAGGCTTTGCGCGGAGAATTCCGCGACTACCTCGACCTGCGGATCGCGGCGGCGCGCGCGGGCGCGAAGTCGGCTTCGCCCGAGATCGCCGCGGCGCAACGGCGAATCTGGGACCGCGCGATGGCGCAGACGAAAGCGGCGTCGGATGTGCGCGTGGCGGCGACGCTGTTGCCGGCACTGAACGACATGTTCGATGTGGCATCGACGCGCTATGTCGCGGCCGGCACCCATCCGCCGCGGGTGGTCTTTGTGATGATGATTGCGCTCTCTTTGGCCGGGGCGACCTTGGCCGGCTACGGCATGGCGGCGGCGCGGACGCGGAGTTGGCTGCACATCGCGTGCTTCGCGGGCAGCCTGTTGGCGACGATCTATGTTTCGCTCGAGATGGAGTTTCCGCGCCGCGGATTCATCCGTGTGGATCATTATGACCAGGTGCTGCGGGACCTGCGGGCCGGGATGGAGTGAGCGCGCACGGCTGGCAGGCGCGGTGTCGCGCTCCATAAACTCCGTTTGCCGCGGGGCTCTGTGTGACGAGCAAAAGGATAGGACCACGGATGAAACGGATCGGCCCACGAGGCTGTGACTAAAGAGTGGTTCGATGTCGGCTCCGTTTCTATCTGTGAGATCCGTGGTCAAGAGACGGTGTTCAGCTCGGTCGGCCGGGGATTTCAGTCTAGAGCCCAGCCCTAACGTCTTTCCCACGTCACCGGTTTAAGTGTTACTTATCTTGCCGGTTCATTCCTTGACGGGCGGCAGCCTGCGTCTCGAGTGTTGCTCGGGCTTCACCTCCTGCCAATTTCCATGCACCCCATGAGATCGATCGCGTGTCTTGTCGTGTGTCTGAGTGTTATTTTCGGAAGCCTGCACGGATACCAGCCGCTCAAACTGGACAACCCCGAAGAATTCAAGGCGATCAAAGCCAAGGCGGAGAAGGGCGATCGCGCGGCCATGTTCGATCTTTTTCGAGTTTATAGTAACGACCTCCGCACGTATGTGCGGGCGATTTATTCTGACCCCGTCATTGAGATCGTGCGGGCTGATGGAGATGCGGAATCGCTGGGATTTTTCTGGCTCCAGAAGTCGGCGGACCGCGGACACCCCGAGGCGATGTGCGAATTGGCGAATTATTGGCGCCACAACTCCGAGGCGCCCGATCGGGATGCCAGATACATCCAATGGATGACCAAATCCGCCGAGGCCGGATTCGGCCGCGCCATGATGTATCTGGCCGAGGAGTATGCGGAACAGGATATTTCGCAGGCCCTCACTTGGTATTGGAAGGCGGCCATGGCCGGAAGGCCTGCTGCCTTTGCGCCGCTGGCTCGCGCCTACCTGCAGGGCTCCGGTGGGCCATACGATCCGGGCAAGGCAGTCGAATACCTCACCCAAGGCTCCACCCTGAAGTCGGAGTGGCGACCGCAAGCGGGCGACCGGTATGATGCCGCCGAGTGCATGTTCGAGCTCGGTAAACTGTTCCTCGAAGGAAAGCATGTCGCCAAGGACGAGGCCGCGGCCGCCAAGTGGTTTCAGAAGGCCGGGGACGCCGGTTACTACATGATCAGCCCGCGCGCCAAATTGCAGCTCGCCGAGTTGCACATCCGCGGGGCGGGTGTCCCCCGCGATCTCAACCGGGCCCGCCAGCTCATCGAAACGAGCGAGGCGTTGGACTACGAAAAGGAATCCGTGCTGGCGGCATTGACCGAGGCGCAGAAGGGTGAGGCGGAGCGCCAGAGACTGGCGCGCGAGGCCGCCGAAAAGAGTCGCGCGCAGGCTGAGGCCCGAGCCAACATCGAGCGACTGGGCCGCACCTCCTGGAATAACCGCCTCCTCTCTCCGCCGCCGCAACTCGCGGGCATGGAGGCGGTGGATGTCTATTTCATGATGGAAGAGAAAGTCGCACCGCCCTCTTCACCGAATGCGGCAGTTGACCATAACAAATTCATTCCCGGCACGGAATCGTTTTCATCGATGCGCATGTGGCTGGTCGCGAATCAGCGCGCGTTCGACGAGGCGCAGCGCGCGCGCGCGGCCCGCGGCGGCCGGCCCTATCCGAGATGGATTCGCGGCAGCGACCAGACCGGTGGCCGCGTGATGCTCGGCTGGACGGCGTGGGTGTGCCTCAACGATTGGTGGCCCGAAGGCTACGGCTATCCGAACGAGGGCGCCGGCTGGTGCTATGGTGCGGCCACTCTCGATGAGGCCTTGGCGATAGCTTATGCGCGGGCGTTGCGGGCCTTGCGCACAGTATATCAGGGCCCGATCCGCTGCATCCAGGTCGAGGCTGGCATCTCTGCCAAACCGAAGTGGGAACTCTATCAGCAGAACAAGACCTTCAGCGATGTCTGCAAGTTGAGTTACAGTTTCGTGCTCGAGACGCCTTCCAAGGAAAGGGACGCGCGCAAGTTTGGCTTCACCATGAGTCCGCCGGAGAACCCGGAGGAGTTTCCGCATTTCGCCCGCGTAACGATGCGCCAGCGCCTTTACCGGCAGGTGATCGTCGAGCCCGGCATGGCCAGGGGTGACCCGCGCTACTACGGCAGCTACGGCCTGATGAACGCGCCCATACCGATCAACCCGCGCATCGCGAGGACGAAGGAAGAGGTCGTGGCTGCGGGCTTTCCGGAATATTTTTTCAAGGAACGCTATTACTCGGACGAACCGCCGGCGTTCACGGTGATGCCCTTTGGCAAGTGAACTGAATGCGCGCTGCGGAAGTCGCCCTTCGAGGTCGCGGCTGCGGGCGCGGGGAGACTCAACGTTTCGGCCGCCGCAGCGCAGTGTGGAAGCCGAGTTCCTTGTCCGGTGGCGGAGGCGGGGCGGGCGGCGGATCGAGCAGTTGCATGATACGGCCCATGAACTCGGTGATGGCTGCCTCGTGCGTATCGAGGCGAGAAGTGAGCTCGGATTCGAGGGCGGCGAGTTTCTTGGCGAGCTCGCGCGTGTCGGTGAGCAGGCTGCGCATGCGGACAAAGGCACTCACCACACGAAGCGCGGCAGCGCGGAGATGGTCACGCCGCAAGGCGTGGCCCCGGAGCGCAGTGAAGGGGTGAGGGAGCGGGTGCCCTCAGGGCAGCGATCCGAACAAAGACACTCATCTGAACTGCTTGGGAGGAATTCAGGAGATTCGCGGCCATGAGCGCGCCGTGCTCGGTGAAGGCGAAGGGGGCGT
>CAYYVB010000186.1:4713-6767 GCA_964475035.1 uncultured Opitutaceae bacterium
TTCAGGAGATTCGCGGCCATGAGCGCGCCGTGCTCGGTGAAGGCGAAGGGGGCGTGCTTGATATTTCCGCCACGCTTCAAGGTCACAAATTGTGATCTTGAACGCCTAAGTTGTTCGGCCTCAACGAGCGTCAACTCGAACATGAAGTCGGGTGGAAATTTCTCCCTGTTACGACGAATCGCTTGGTTGAAGACGCGGGTCTCCACGCCGTAGAGCCGGGCGAGATTCCGCCTACGCTGAAGCTACGGCGGACAGGCAGACTCAGGTGGATGACCTGTCAGCCGTAGCCTTGGCGAAGGCTGATGGGCTCGAGCGAATCGAGCGGGGCGGACGGCAGGGCGGGGGATCGACGGACGCGCGGCATGGTGAGTGGCGGCCCGTGGGAGCGACGATGCAGAAACCGGCGTCAGCGTCGAGCGTATGGACGGACGAGCCCGAGACAGAATGAACCACGGATTGCACCGATGACACGGATCAGACTTCGCCGCGGCGGTGGCTGACGAACGGGTCGATGCCGTCATCCGGGGTTTGGGAGTCTGCAGCGAGCGCGGTGTGGAGCCGACGCGACAGACCAGAGCCATGGCCGGGCGTCTTTGGCTTCGTCCGCGAGTGCTGGGCGCGCCGCGTGCGGGCGTGCCAGTGGTCACGGATCACACGGATGAAAACGGATCAGACGGATCGGTGTCATCCGTTTCTATCCGTGAAATCCGTGGTTGAGAGCGGCAGCAAGTGCGGCGGGCTGAGGAATTCAGTCTCGAGGCTAGCTACGACCCCTTTGGATCGTCCACTTTTCAGCGCATTGGTTATTTTTGCGGGATCAAATACTAGCTTCCAAGGACTGCTGAAATTGATTTATGCAAATGTGCATGAGCGAATACGAAAATTCTTACGGCAGATGGATTAGCTCACTCCAAACATTTGATTACTACGCCGTGGCGGTTTGTGGCGCGGCTCTGGCTTTTACAGCGCATAATTTCGCATTTAGTCACTTTGGTTGGAACCAAGGAACCGTGGAATTAAGTGCGATGTGCTGCCTTTTTGCGGCGTTCTATTTTGGTCTGAAAAGAGCGGAATTAGTTCACATGCTGCTGCGGTTTGAGAACGAAAAAATCGGTCTTACCAATCATCGTGATGAGATGCGAAGGCGGCGTGAAATGCCAGGTGGGGTTGTAAGAGAAGGCGATTTAAGCGCACTATCAGCAGATGAAGTAGATGACCGGATTAACCGCTACTCGGAATCTATTAATAGATTAAGCGATGAGCTAAAGAAGACGGGGGAAAAAATGGGGCTAATGTATGGAATGCGCGACAGGCTGCTGATTGTAGGTGTTGTTATTCTTTTACTCGCGAAAATCATCTTTCCCTCAGTCCATTCCAAGCCGGGTTGGCAGGCTTTTGTAACTCAAAGTCACGGCATTGTTCGCGTGCATGCTGAAAGAGGCGAAGTGGAGTATTTTACTTCAGAGGGGTGGTTGCCTCCTCCTAAAGCGTATGAGGTCTTGAACCGCAGGTAGAGCACACCAATGGGATTAACGTGAGGGTGACCAAAGCAAAGGCGCGGCTGGAAAGCCGCGCCTTGGGGGAGGGAAGAGTTGGACGTGCGCCTTACTTCACGAACGCGCTCACGAAGTCGTGCACGGGCATTGACTCCAGCTTCGCGCGGTCGGCCCCTTCGACAGGCTCAGGGCCTAACCGTGGTTCGCATCACTTAACGAAGGCAGAGACGAAGTCGTGCACGGGCATCGACTCCAGCTTCGCGCGGTCGCTGAAGAGGGCCATGAGTTGCGTGGCCTTGTCCTTGCCGTAGTGGGCGGTGAAGGCGTCGAGGGCCTTCTGCTGCAGCACGGGGATGCCCTCGGCGCGGCGGCGGCGGTGGCCGATGGGGTAGTGGATCTCCACGCGGTCGGTCTTCGTGCCGTCCTTGAAGACGACTTGGATCGCGTTGGCGATGGAGCGCTTCTCGGGGTCGAGGTAGTCCTTCGAGTAGGATTTGTCCTCGGTGACGACCATCTTGGCGCGGAGGGCGTCGATCCGCGGGTCGGCGGCGACCTTGT
>CAYYVB010000187.1:0-6758 GCA_964475035.1 uncultured Opitutaceae bacterium
CCGGGCATCTGCACGTCGAGGAAGAGGAGGTCGGGCCGGAGGGAGCGGACCTTCTCGACGGCGTCGTCGACGTCGACGGCCTCGCCGACGATCTCGATGTCGGTGTGGGCCGCGAGGAGGCGGCGGAGCTCGTTGCGGGCGAGGCGTTCGTCGTCGATCAGGAGGGCCTTCATCGGGCGGCGGGGGCGGAGAGCGGGATGGCGAGTTCGGCGGCGACGGTGTCGGCATCCGCGGCGCGGAGCTCGAGGCGGGCGCGGCCGCCGAAGAGGAGGTTGAGGCGCTCGGAGGCGTTGCGCAGGCCGACGCCGGTGGAGGAGCCGGCCTTGGCCGCAGCGTTGCTGGCGGGGGCGCCGAGCGTGCCGGGATTGGTGACCCGGAGGACGAGGTCGTCGCCGCAAATCTGCGCGGCGATGCCGATCTCGCCGCCGCCGCGGCGGACGGAGATGCCGTATTTGACGGCGTTCTCGACGAGCGTCTGGAGCAGCATCGGCGGCAGGCTGGCGGCGCGGGCGGCGGGCGCGATCTCCCAGCGGACGCGGAGGCGGTTCTCGTGGCGGATCTGCTCGAGGGCGAGGTAGTCCTCCACGATGCGCAGCTCGTCCTCGAAGGGCACGGTCTCGAGCTGGCCCGACTGGAGCGAGTAGCGCAGCATGTTGGCGAGGCGCGTGACGGATTCGCGGGCTCGCGGGGCATCCTCGTCGATCAGGGCGCGGAGGCTGTTGAGGGAGTTGAAGAGGAAGTGCGGGTTGACCTGCGACTTGAGGGCGCGGAGCTCGGCCTCTTTGGCGCTGGCGACGAGGCTGAGTTGCTCGACTTGGAGGCGCTGCATGCGCTCGAAGACATGGTAGAAGAAATACACGCAGAGCCAGCCGACCATCATGATGGCGCCGTTGACGACGCTGATGGTGAAGAGGGCGGGCGGGGGGATCTTCGTCGGCCAGGGATCCTGGAGGATCAGGTAGGTCCACGTGTAGCCGACGATGCTCCAGAGCAGCGAGAGGGAGAACGCCATGCCGAAGATGCGCGGCACGAGACCGCGCCAGCTCAGCTCCTTCCAGCCCCAGCGGTTCATGTGCCCGCGCGCGAAGTGGGTCAGCAGCAGACCCGTGGCGATGGCGAACACGATGCCCGAGGCCGCATCGAGGCGCGACTGGTTGGGCGCGAGCGGGGCGAAGAACTGCAGGAACACGAGCTGCAGCATCAGGAAAAATCCCCAGCCCGCGGTCTGCCCCAGCACGTAGAGCCGGTCCTTGGCCCGCGCGAGCTTGGTGACGGTGTCGGCCGGCGCGGAGGTCATCGCCCGCCAGCGAACCATGCCCGCGCCCGACGGCGCAAGTTTCTCCCGCGAATCAAATTCCAAGCCGGTGGCCAACGACATGCCCGCCACCCTACCCGACCGCCGCCGCGCGGCACGGCGCAACAGGACGGGCGGTCGCGGCGCCCGATGAACGGCGCAACCCGGAAAAACCCCTGCCGCTCGTCCGACAAAACCGGCGTTTTACCGCAACGTTACCCTAGGGTGGGGAGATTTGAGGTGCATTGCGCGCAGCGGACGCGCTACTGTCCGCCCTCGTGATACCCCGCGTCGTAGTCGTCGGCAGCTTCATGCAGGACCTCGCCTTCTACGCCCGCCAGTTTCCCCAACCGGGCGAGACGGTGCTGGGGGATTTCCGACCCGGACCGGGCGGCAAGGGGTTCAACCAGGCCGTCGCCGCGTTGCGCGCCGGCGCTGCGACGCTGTTCATCGGCGCCATCGGCCGCGACGCCTTCGGCGAGGGCGCGAAGAAATTTGCCGCGCGTGTCGGCCTGCGCGCGACCTTCGTCGAAAAACCCAAGCACGCCACCGGCGCCGCCGTCATCACCATCAACGCCGCCGGCCAGAACCAGATCGTCATCTCCGGCGGCGCCAACCTCGCGCTGCACAAGCAGGACGTGCCGCTCGCGCCGTTCGAGTCCGCGCAGGTCGTCGTCTGCCAGGGCGAGTCCGATTATCGCACCGTCGCGCATGTCCTGAAGCTCGGCCGGCGCCACGGCGCCACCACCGTGCTCAATCCGGCGCCGATGCGGCCCGAGTTCGACACCGCGCTGCTGCGCCTCACCGATGTGCTCATTCCGAACGAGACCGAGTTCATCGCCCTGGTGCGCGCGCACGCGCCCTGCGCCGCGCTGCTGCGCACGGCGCCGTATCGCGAGCACGGCGAGTTCGACCTCCGGGCGCTGGCCGCGCTGAAGGCCGACGCGCTGCACCGGCTCTGCCGCTGCCTGCAGGTGCCGGTCGTCATCCTCACGCTCGGCGCGCGCGGCTGCTTCGTCTCGCAACCCGACGCGTGGCTGCGCATGAACGCGCACCCGGTCGAGGTCGTCGATTCGACCGGCGCGGGCGACGCCTTCGTCGGCGGCTTTGCGGCGGGACTGGTGAAGTTCAAGAAGAACGTCGTCGAGGCCGCGTATTTCGCCAACGCCGTCGCCGCGCTCGCGGTGATGCAACCCGGCACGGCCGACGCGATGCCGAACACGCGCGAGATCGCGCGCTTCCAGCGCGAGCGCGCGCACGCCGTGCGCTGAGCGCCGCCCCTCCGCCATGCGCCGTCACTTCCGCGCCCGGCTCTACTGCGTGGCGATGGTGCGCTGGGTGGACCTGCCTCGCGCGCTCGTGACGGAACTCCGCCTCCCGCCGGCGGAGATCAAGGGCGGCGGACGCGGCTGGAACGCGCTGCTGCGCCTCCACGACGACCTCGACCGCGTCACGCTGCTGCTGGGCAAGCGCGGGAAACTGAAGCTCGCGATCAAGGTCGAACTGCTCCGCGCGGCCGGCGTCGACGCGGGTGACGAGATCGAGTTCACGCTCGAACGCGACACCGCGACGCGCGAGCCCGAGCTGCCCGAGGAGATGCGCCGCGTGTTCCAAGCGCGGCCGGAACTCGCGGCCCGCTGGCGCGCCCACAGCGTCGCCCAGCGCCGGCAGGTCGTGCGCTACATTTTCCAAGCCAAGGCGCTGGAAACGCAGGTCAAGCGCTCGTGGATCTTTCTCGAGCGGCTTTCCGAGACCGGAAAACTCTCGGCCGACGCCTGAAAATTTCTGTTCACCACGCTTGCGCGAGGCGCGGGATTTCGCAGCGTCGGGGCTGTTTCCCTCCGCGCCTGTATGTCCGAATCCGTCCCCTACGCCGCCGCCCTTCCGACGGCCGTCGTCTCGAATCCCCACGCCCGTCCGAAGTTCGCCCCGAACGACGGTTTCCAAGCCACGCTGCGCCGCCGCGTGGAAGAGTATTTCTCCGCCACCGGCAAGAAGGAGCGCGATTGCGCGTCCATGTATTGGAAGACGGCCCTGATCATGGGCCTCTTCGCCGCCAGCTACATCGCGCTCGTGTTCTTCGCCGTCACGTGGTGGCAGGCCATCGCGGCCGCGCTGATCCTCGGCGGTTGCGCCGGGCTCATCGGCTTCAACATCCAGCACGACGGCTCGCACCTCGCCTACTCCGACCGCCCGTGGCTGAACAAGCTCACGGCCATGTCGATGGACCTCATCGGCGCCAGCTCCTACCTCTGGCACTGGAAGCACATCGCGTCGCACCACATCTACGTGAACATCACCGACCACGACGCCGACGTGGATCTCGGGGCCTTCGCGCGCGTGACGCCGCACCAGAAGCACTATTTCTTCCACCGCTTCCAGCACCTCTACCTCTGGCCGCTCTACGGCCTGATGACGATCCGCTGGCATCTCTACGGTGATTTCCGCGACCTCGTGATGCGCGAGATCGGCGGCCATCCGTTCCCGCGCCCGCGCGGCAAGGAGCTGGCGATCTTCATCGGCGGCAAGGTCGTGTTCTTCACCCTCGCCTTCATCCTCCCGCTCTTCTTCCACGCGTGGTGGAAGGTGCTCCTCTTCTACACGCTCGCGACGGGCGTCACCGGCATCGTCCTCAGCATCGTGTTCCAGCTCGCGCACTGCGTCGAGGAAGCGGACTTCCCGCTGCCCGACGAGGCGACGAACCGGATGGAGGACAACTGGATGGTCCACCAGATCCACACCACCGTGGACTTCGCCCGCAACAGCAAGCTGCTCTGCTGGCTTCTCGGCGGCCTCAACTTCCAAGTCGAGCACCACCTCTTCCCCAAGATCTGCCACGTGCACTACCCGGAGATCTCGAAGATCGTGGAGTCGACCTGCCGCGAGTTCGGCATCCGCTACAACGAGCACCGCACGCTCTGGGCCGGACTCGCCTCGCATTACCGCTGGCTCCGCCGCATGGCGCAACCGCCCGCGTCCGCTTGAGCCGGCGCGGACGCGTCACGCTTTCACCGCCCGAGATGCCGCGACCGAAGCCGATCCGGGCCTGCCGCCCTGAGAGCGGTCGCGGCCGCCGCGGGGTCGGCGCGTTGCTCAACCTCGGCCCGCAATCGACGGCTTGGCTCGATTCGATCGGCCTCACGACGCGTGAGCAGTTGGCACGCCTCGGCCCGATCGAGACTTGTCGCCGCCTCCGCGCCGCCGGCCGGCCGGTGAACGTGCTCATGGCCTACGCCATCGAGGGTGCATTGACCGGCACGCACTGGAACGAGCTGTCGCCGGAGACGAAGCAGTGGCTGCGCGCGGAATTCGCGGCGTTGAAACGCGACCGGCACAGTCCGCCCGCGAAGTGAGCCCCTGCGGCGTGCTACGGCGCGATCGACCACCGCCGATTGCACCGCTCCACTTGCAGCCCCAACGCTGCGTCAAACACGCGGCCTGAAACCTTCCGCTTCGGGCCGGAGCAGTTTCGCCGCGAAGAACGGCACGAACTGCATCATGCCCAGCATCCCGAGCACGAACAGCTCGGTGGCGTAGGCGCTGAGAAAGATGCCGAGGATCGCCGCGCCCTCGGCCAGCGCCATGCCGATGATGAAGACCGGGAACGCGCGCATCGGCTCCTTGAACCGCGGCAGCACGAGCCAGCGGACGGCCGCGCTCAGCATCACCTGCCCGCATGCCACCAGCTCAAGCGCACCCCACGAAGCCTCGATCGGCGGACGCCGCGCGAGGAACACCGTGTAGATCACGATGACGCCGGCCAACAGCGAGAGCCAGATCACCCACCAAACCAGCAATGGCGGACGCGGGGCGGAAGAGGCGGGAGCAGGATTCACGCGCCGATCGGGTGCCAGGTGGTCTTGAACTCGACCACATCGCGGATCTCGTAGAGGCCCTGCGCCCGGTCGGAGAGCCAGTCGGTCTTCTCCTCGGCGGCGTGGAGCTTCACGCGCTTCACGCTTTCGGCGGCGCCGAGCTTCAGCGTCTTGCGCTCGTCGGCGTTGGCCACGCCGATGATGGCGCGCAGGTGCGTGTGCGTGGCGAAGGTTGGCACGATCTCCTTGCGGAAGCCCGTGAGCAGGTTGACCACTCCGCCGGGCAGGTCGCTCGTGGCGAGCATCTCGCCGAGCACGATGCTCGGATAGGGCTGCGTCGACGAGGCGAGGGCGACGACGGTGTTGCCGCTCGCGATCGCGGGGGCGAAAAGCGACACGAGGGCGAGGAGCGGCGCCTCGTCGGGAGCGATGACGCCGATGACGCCCATCGGTTCGGTGACGGTGAAGTTGAAGTGCGGCGACGCGACGGGGTTCACGTTGCCGAGGACCTGTTCGTATTTGTCGGCCCAGCCGGCGTAGTGGATGAGGCGGTCGATGGTCGCGGCGATCTCCTTGGCGGCGGCGGCTTTGGTCGCGCCGCCGAGCGCGAGCGCGTCGGTCATGTCAGCCTTGCGCGCCTCGAGCATCTCGGCGAGGCGGTAGACGATCTGGCCGCGGTTGTAGGGCGTGCGCTTGGCCCAGCCGGGGCCGGCCTTCGCGGCGGCCTCGACGGCGTTGCGCAGGTCCTTGCGCGTGCATTGCGGGATGTGGGCGAAGAAGGCGCCGGCGGCATCGGTGAGCGGGAAGACGCGGCCGCTCTCGGAGCGGATGAACGCTCCGCCGACGTAGCACTTGGGCGTTTTGGTGACGGGCAGACGGGTCATGGGGAAGTGATCAGGCGGTGGTTTGCAGATTGTCCTGCTGGCGGTAATTGCGCGCGACGAAGGCGAAGACGAGCGAGGCGACCATCGCGAGGCAGGCGTAGAAGAGGAAGTAGGCCGGACCGCTGAGCTTCGACGTGCCGTCGGGGTTGCCGATGAACCATTGCACCCCGGCGGTGAAGAAATTGCCGAGCGAGACGGAGAACAGGTAGAGCGCCTGCACGATGGCCTTCAGGTGCTTCGGCGCCTGCGTGTAGGCGAACTCGAGCGCGGTGATCGACGCCATGACTTCGCCGAGGGAGAGCAGCACATAGCCGGGCATCTGCCATGCCACGTGCGGCTTCGCGCCGCCGGCGAGCATCGCGTCGATCCAGGCGCTGAAGAGGAACGAGACGCCGATGAGGAAGATGCCGAGCCCGATCTTGCGCAGCGGCGTGAGCAGCCACACGCGGCTGATGAGCGGATAGATGACGTAATGGCAGAGCGGCACGAAGGCGAGGATCAGGGGGCCGTTCACCGCCTGCACTTGCGAGGACATGATCTCCACGCCGAAGACGATGCGGTCCATCTTCTCGGCTTGGAGCGTCCACGTGGAACCGCACTGGTCCCAGAGCGCCCAGAAGACCGCCATGAACGCGAAGATGAAGGCCAGCCCGCCGAGGGCCTTGAACGTGGCCCAGTTGAACGTGGAACGGAGGAACGACTTCCCCGCGGGCGGCACGTGGATGAACTTGTTGCGCCCGGCCCAGAACACGACGACCGCGAGGA
>CAYYVB010000188.1:0-6663 GCA_964475035.1 uncultured Opitutaceae bacterium
GATCAAGCGCGCCGGCTTCGCGAACGTCCGTGCCACTCCGCTGACCTTCGGCATCGTGGCGCTGCACGAGGCGCGCGTCTGATCTCGCGACCGCCGCGTGCGCTCAAAGCACTCGCTGCACCGCCGCGACGATGGTCGCCGCATCGCCCAGCGTGATGCCGCCGTGCAACGGCAGCGAAAGCACCTGAGCGCACGCTTCTTCGGTGTGCGGCAACCCGATCGCCCGCCGATAGCCGGGCTGATGGTGCAAAGGCACGGGGTAAAGCACGCCACAGAAGATCCCCTCGCCCTCCAACCGCGCGCGCAGCGCGTCACGTTGCGGCGTGCGGACGACATATTGATGCCAGACGTGCTTCCGCTCCGTCGCGGTGACGGGCAACCGCAGCGGCGCTGCGGCAAGCGCGGCGAGATAATGCCGCGCGAGCGCGTCCCGGTGGGCATTGCCGGCGTCGAGGTGTAACAACTGCACGCGCAGGATCGCGGCCTGGATCTCGTCGAGGCGGCTGTTGCGACCGTGCTCCTCGCTGACGTAGCGCGTGCGCCAGCCGTATTGGCGGAGCCGCCGCACCCGCTCGAGCGCCGCGGCGTCGCCGCCGGCTACGGCCCCGCCGTCGCCGAGCGCGCCGAGATTCTTCGTCGGATAAAAACTGAACGCCGCCAGGTCGCCGAACGTGCCCACCTTGCGTCCGCCGACGGTCGCACCGTGCGCCTGCGCACAATCCTCGACCACTTTCAACCGATGACGACGCGCGAGTTCCATCACGCGCGGCATGTCGCAGGCCTGGCCGTAAAGATGCACGGGCACGATCGCGCGCACGCCGACGGCGTCGGGTCCGGCGAGCCAGCGCTCGAGCGCATCGGCATCGAGCAGCATGGTCGCGGGATCGATGTCGACGTAGGCCGGCTCCGCGCCGGTGGCGGCGATGGCCGCGGCGGTGGCGGTGACGGTGTTGGCGACGGTGACGACCTTGTCGCCCGGTCCGACGCCGAGCGCGCGCAAGGCGAGTTCGAGTGCATCGGTGCCGTTGGCCACGCCCGCCACGCCGTCGACGCCGAGCCACGCGGCGAACTCCGTCTCGAAGGCCGCGAGCTCCGGCCCGTGGATGTAGCTGCCGCTGGCGAGCACGCGCGCCACGGCGGCGTCAATCTCCGCACGGTGCGCGAGATAACCGGCCTTCGGATCGGCGGAGTTGAGACGGAGTGCGCTCATGCGTTTCAGAATTTCAATTCGCGCAACCACGCGCGGTTCGCCTGATGCCACTCGACGGTGCGGCGAAAGCCCTCGGCGGGGCTGACCTGCGGCTGCCAGCCGAGCAGGCGGCCGGCCTTGGCGATATCGGCCCAGGTCTCCTTGAGGTCCGCGGCGTGCGGCGGTTGGCCGGCGATGGTCGCCCGGCGGCCGGCGAATTCCTCGAGCCACGCGATCACCGTGTGCAGGGGCAGCGGGTTGTTGCCGCCGCCGAGGTTGATGATCTCGTAGCCGAGCGGCTTCGCCGCGAG
The DNA here is from genome assembly GCA_964475035.1 of uncultured Opitutaceae bacterium. Classification (GTDB taxonomy): domain Bacteria; phylum Verrucomicrobiota; class Verrucomicrobiia; order Opitutales; family Opitutaceae; genus Didemnitutus. Next base: position 1,501 of record CAYYVB010000188.1, read on the forward strand.
GATCGTGCCGCGCGCGATGTCGTCGACGTAGGTGAAATCGCGCGACTGCGAGCCGTCGCCGAAAAGCTGGAGCGGTTTCCCCTCGAGGATCCACTCGATGAAACGGAACGGCGCCATGTCCGGCCGGCCGGCGGGACCGAAGACGGTGAAGTAGCGCACGACGGTCGTTTCGATGCCGTAGAGCCGATGGTAACAGTGCGCCATCAGCTCGGCGGCCTTCTTCGTCGCCGCGTAGGGCGAGAGCGGCTGGTTGACCGGCTGATCCTCGGAAAACGGCATCGGGCAACCGGCGTAGAGCGACGAGGTCGACGCGAGGACATGCTGCTTCACGCCGGCCCGGCGCATGGCCTCGAGGACGTTCAACGCTCCGTCAGCGTTGGTGGAGAGATAGACGTGCGGATTCTCCAAGCTGTAGCGCACGCCGGCCCGCGCCGCCAAATTGAACACCGCGTCGAAACGAAATTCCGCGAACAACTTTTCGAGCGCAGGTAATTGCTCGACATCGCCGCGCACGAACATGAAGCGACCGTCCGCCCCGACGCGCCGGCCCGACTCGCTCGCGACGTCCGTTTCAAGTCCGAGCAACTGCGCGACACGCCACTCTTTCAGGCGCACATCGTAATAGTCGTTAAGATTATCCAACCCCACCACCGTGTGCCCCGCCGCGAGCAGCTGCTCGCACACCTTGGCGGCGATGAAACCGGCGGCTCCCGTGACGAGGTAGGTGGACATGAGATTCGTGCCGAGTCTCCGCCGAAACTCGGAGGCGTCAAGGGCGGGAAGGTCGCGTCCGGCTCACCCGGCGCGACGCGCGGCCAGATACTGTTTCACCTCCGCCAAGGGCCGCGTCGTGAGGACGTGTTCCTTCTGCAACCAGCCTTTGCGCGCCGCGGCGACGCCGGCGCGGAAATGCGCAAGCTGGCCCGTCGTGTGCGCGTCGGGATTGATGCTGCACAACAGACCGCGCTCGGCCGCGCGCCGCCAATGCCGCCAATCGAGGTCGAGGCGCCACGGGCTGGCGTTGAGCTCGATGATGACGCCGTGCGCGATCGCGGCGTCGATCACGCGGTCGAGGTCGACGTCGTAGCCGGGGCGCTCGAGCAGCAAGCGGCCGGTCGGGTGCGCGAGCATCGTCACGTGCGGCTGCTCGATCGCGCGGACGATGCGCGCCGTCATGTCTTCGCGGCTCTGCTTGAACGCCGAGTGCACGGCGACGACGACATAGTCGAGCTGCGCCAGCACCTCGGGCGCGAAGTCGAGCCGGCCGTCAGGCAGGATGTCGCATTCCGTGCCGGCAAAGACGTGCGTCTTGAACTTGCCCGACGCGTTGAGTTTCCGGATCGTCTCGACCTGCGCGGCGAGCCGGGTCTCGTCGAGCCCCCGCGCCTGCACGCTGGATTTCGAGTGATCGGCGATGCCGAGGTATTCCAAGCCGAGCGCCTCGGCCGCGCGCACCATCTCCTCGAGCGTGTTGTGGCCGTCGGACTCGGTCGTGTGGTTGTGGAAGACGCCGCGGATGTCGGTTTCTTCAATCAAGCGAGGCAGCGGTCCGCGCTCCGCGGCCTCGATCTCGCCCAGGCCCTCGCGCAACTCCGGCGGGATGAAGGCGAGCCCGAGCGCGGCGAAGAGTTGTTCCTCGGTGCGGATCGTCGTCTGGCGGCCGAGTCTCTCGGCCTTCTCCTTCGCGGTGCCCTCGCCTTCCGCCGGCACAAGGCCCCACTCGCTCATGCTCAGCCCGCGCTCGAGCGCGCGGCCGCGCATCTGGACGTTGTGGTCCTTCGAGCCGGTGAAATGGTGCAGCGCGAACACGAACTGCTCCGGCGGAACGAGCCGCAGGTCGGCCTGGATGCCGGATTCGAGGCGCACGCTGGCCTTCGTTTCGCCGTGCGCGGTGACTTCCTTCACGCCAGGCCAGCGGACGAACCACTCGACGACCGGTTGCGGTTCGTCGGTCGCGACCAGAAAATCCAGGTCGCCCACGGTCTCGAGCCGGCGGCGCAGGCTGCCGGCGTGCTCGGCCTGCTTCACCGTCGGCAGCTTCCGCAGCCCCGCGAGGATCGGCTCGGCGACTTCCCACGCCTCGAACCACAGATGCCGCCGGCCGTAGGCGGCGCGGTTGGCGATGCCTTCGAGGATCTTCGCCTGCGTCTTTTCGCCGAAGCCCGCGAGTTCCGCGACCGTGCCGGCGCGGCACGCCGCCTCGAGCTTGGCGATGGAATCCACGCCCAGCTTCTCGTGCAGCACCTTGATCTTCTTCGGACCGACTCCGGGAATCTGCAGCAACTCGACCAGCCCCGGCGGCAGCGAGGCCTGCAATTTCTCGTGGAAACCGAGTTTTCCCGTCGTGCGCAGCTCGCCGATCTTCTGCGCCAGCGCCTCGCCGATGCCTTTGACCTCGTCGAGCGTGCCGGCCTGCACGCGCGCATCGATCTCCTCCTCGCTGAGCGTCTCGATGAGGCGCGCACCGGTCGCGTAAGCGCGGATCTTGAAGGGATTCTCGCCCTTGAGCTCGAGCAGGGTCGCGATGTCGTTCAACACTGCCGCGATGGCCGCCTTGTTCATCGGCGCGGTCATGCGCGGTCGCGGGCGGAAAGTTGCGCAGCAGCGGCTTCCGCCAAATGGACGCGGTTAAGTTTCCCCGAGTCGCTCTCCGGCCAGTGTGGCAGTGCGACGTAGTTCTTCGGCCGCTGGTGTGGGGAAAGTTGCTGGGCTGCCGCTTCGCGCGCGCGCTGTTCCGAAAATCCCCGGTCGGCGGAATAGACGGCCACGACACGTTGCCCCCACTCCGCGTCGGGCATGCCGACGACGCAAACCTGCGCGACGCCCGTGGCCAGTTGCAGCACCGCCTCAACATCCGCGGGGTGGACCTTCTCGCCACCGGTGATAATCGCCGCATCGCGTCGCCCCTGGACCTGCAAGTGCCCGTCCGCCTCGATGCGGCCCGCATCGGCGGTGACGAACGCCTCCGCCGACCCGCGCCATTGCGGATAATAGCCGAGGAACACGGAATCCCCCGCGACCGTGATCGCGCCATCACCATCGACGGCGACACGCGCATGCGGCAAGGCACGGCCGGATGTCCGCCGGCCGGAGAGAAATTCCTCGGGGCGCAACGCCGTGATCATCGCCGCGGTCTCGGTCATTCCGTAACTGAGCGAGAGGCGAATGCGCTCCGCCGCGGCATGATCGAGCAAGGCCGGCCAGGCCGGCGCGCCGCCGAGGATGACGACGCGGAATTGCCGCAGCCAGTCCGCCGCCGCCTCGTCGCGCAGCAGGCGTTCGAGTTGCGTCGGCACGAGAGAAATCACCCAGCCGTCGGCGCGCGCCGGCAGATCGGGGCGCAGGCCTGCTTCGATCTCCTTCCAGTTCGCCGGCAGATATGTCCCGTCCGACAGCACCGTGCGCAGCCACGCCACGAGCCCACCGACGTGGTGCAGCGGCAGGCCGCCGACGGCGTTCACGCGCGCGAGGCCGAAATGTTGCCTGAAGCCCTGCACCGCCGCCGCGAGTGAGCGGGTGTCGTGCCGGGCAAACTTCACGAAGCCCGACGTGCCACCGGTCGGAATCATCAGCCAGCCGCGCCCGGGCTGCGACACGTCGTGCGCCACCGCCGCTTCGATCAGCGCCGCAGCCTGCCCGCGCTCGTTCGCACCCCAATGTGGATTCGCGAGGAAAATGTCGCCGTCGCCGGCGAGCGCCGCGGCGAACCGCAGCATGAACTCCTCGGGGTTCGCCTCCGCGATGATGGTGCGCGCAGGGCGTGTTTTGATTTCGGCTCCGAGCCGCCGGGCTAACTCGTGACGTTCCATAATTCCTCCGCTGAAACGCTGTCACACCAACCCGCGTCAAGCAATGCTCCCGTGACCGGTCCGTCCCACGCCCGGTCGCCGAACACCGGCCCGATCCCCACACCGAGCGCTCGGGTCGTGAGGCCGTGCGTGAACACGGTGCGGAGCAGCTGCGCCCGTCCCAAAGCCGATTCGATCGCGCTGGAGATGACGAGGTCGGGCCGCGTCGCCAGCGCCCACGCCACCAAGTCCGGCAGCGGTCCCGCGAGCGCGGGTTTCACCACGAACACGCCCGGCCAGCCGCGAGCCTGCCATTCCCGCGCCGAGGCGAGCGACGCCACCGATTCGTCGAGCGCGAGCGTCACCGGATAATCCGCCGCCAGCCCGAGCAACAGATCAGGCGCGTCCGGCGCGGCCGGTTGCTCGACAAATTCCACCGGCCGCTCCGCGCAGGCCGCCAGCCAGCGCTCGGCGGTGCGGCGATCCCACGCGCCGTTCGCGTCGAGCCGCAGCCGCACGTAGGCGGGCAATTGCGCGAGCATGTCGTCCAGCACGCCCAACTCATCCTCGGCGCGGCCGACGCCGACCTTCCATTTCAGGCAGAGAAATCCCGCCGCCAGCCGGTCGGGCAACGCGTCCAAAGCCGCGCGCCCCGCCGGCAGCAAGGCCGCGACGGGCAGGCGCACTTTCGCGTCGCTCTTTCCGACCTCGTTCCACCGCTCCCGCGCCGCAGCGAGGGCGAAGCGCACGCAGCCAAATCGCGTCGCCACCGCGTCGAGCAGGCGGTCATCGACCGCCGAACCCAGCGCGCGACAGACCGCCTCGGCTTCCGCCAGCGTCTCGGTGCCGAACCACGGCAACGGGGCGATCTCCCCGTAGCCGACGCCACCGTCCTCGCGTTCGAGGCGGACAAAGATCCCCTCGCGCTCACCCCACGGCCCATGCGCCGTGCGCAGCGGCACGCGCATCTCCTTCCGCCACACCCTGAAGCTGAACCGATAGCGCATCGCATCAGCACTACTGGGCAGGTTGTCGTTGGCAAATTATCGTTGAGGTTTCCGGCACCGGGAGTATTTCGCTAGCGGCAACACCATGAGCACGCCTGTTGCCGCCGAGTCCGAATTTTATCTGCCCGCCGAGCGCTTTTTCTCCACGCACGCGCCGAACGCCCTGACCTACGACGACGTCTCGCTCGCCACGCTCTACAGCGAGATCCTGCCGAAGGACGCCGATCTCGCCACGTCGCTTGCCGAGGGCCTGCGGCTTCAGATCCCGATCATCTCGTCCGACATGGATACCGTCACGGAGTCGCGCATGGCTATCGCCATGGCGCTCAACGGCGGCCTCGGCCTCATCCACTACAACCTGCCCGCCC
>CAYYVB010000189.1:0-6600 GCA_964475035.1 uncultured Opitutaceae bacterium
GTGCAGCACCACCGGGGTGTCGCGCAGGAAAAGTACGACCAAGTCCAGCCAGAGCGTGGCGTGCTTGCTGCCCGGCATGTCGCGGAGCTGGGCGACTTGCTCGGGATCGAGGACGGAACGGTCGATGACCGCCGCGGTTGCGGTGACAGCGGCCGCCTCGGTGTGGATGCCGCAGCGTTCGAGCGCGTCCTTGAGCGCCTCGGTGCGGATCGGCTTGGCCACGTAGTCGTCCATGCCGGCGGCGAGGCATTTGCGGCGGTCGTCGGGCATGGCGTAGGCGGTGAGGGCGATGATGGGGAGACGCGGATCGAGCCCGGCGACGGCGCCGGCGCGGATGTGGCGGGTGGCGGTGTAGCCGTCCATCACCGGCATCTGGCAATCCATCAGCACGGCGGCGAATTTTTCCTGCGCCAAGCGTTCGAGCGCGAGGCCGCCATGGCCGACGATGACGCAGGAGTGGCCCATCGTTTCGAGGAGGCGGCGCACGACCATCTGGTTGGCCTCGTTATCCTCGACCACGAGCAGATGGGCTCCGCGGGCCGAGCCTTGGGCGGGCCCTCCGACGGCCGGGGCGGCCGGCACCTCGAGGGCATGGGCGAGCACGGAACGCAGTTCCGCCTCGCGGACGGGCTTGTTCAACACGGCGGCAAAGCACAGTTCGCTGACCACCGTGCCGGACACGGCGAGGCCGGATGAGGACAACATGATCAGCCGCAGACCGGCGAGCGCGGAGTCGGCGCGGATGAGGCGGGCGAGGGCGAGGCCGTCGGTGCCGGGCATGTGCCAGTCGAGCAGCACGACGTCGAAGCGCAGGCGTCCGTCCTCCCGCCGGCGCAAGGCGGCGAGCGCCGCCTCGGCATCGGCGGCGAACTCCGCCCGGTCGCCGAGCTCGGCCAGCTGGCCGCGCAGGATGCGGCGGTTGGTTTCGTTGTCGTCCACCACCAGCACGCGCAGGTCCGCCGGAAGCGCGGCCGACGGCGGGGCGAGGGCATGGCTGAGCTTCGGGAGCTCGAGCTCGAACCAGAAGGTCGAACCCGCCCCGGTGGCGCTGCTGAAACCGATCTTTCCGCCCATGAGCTGCACGAGCTGGCGCGAGATCGCCAGGCCCAGACCCGTGCCGCCGAAACGGCGGGTCGAGCTGCCGTCGGCCTGCACGAACGCCTCGAAGAGGCGCGCTTGGAACTCCGGCGCGATGCCGATGCCCGTGTCGCGCACCTCGGCGCGGAAGCGCAGGTGCGTCGCGGTCTCCCCGACGCGGCGGATGGCGACGTCGACCGAGCCGCGCTCGGTGAATTTCACGGCGTTGCCGATCAGGTTCATCAACACTTGGCGCACGCGCACGGCGTCGCCGCGGAATCCGCCGGGGAGATCGCGCGGCCAGTCGCAGGTCATCTCCAAGCCCCGGAGCTGGGCGCGCGGGGCGAGCAGGGCGACCACTTCCTCGACGACTTGCCGGAGGTTGAACTCGCCTTGTTCGATCTGGAGCTTGCCGGCTTCGACCTTGGAGAAGTCGAGGATGTCGTTGATGATCGTGAGGAGACTCTCGGCGCTGTTCTGGACGACCCGCGCCATCTCGCGCTGCGAGGTCGTGAGCGGGGTCTGCAGGAGCATGTCGGCCATGCCGATGACGCCGTTCATCGGCGTCCGGATCTCATGGCTCATGTTGGCGAGGAACTCCGACTTCAGGCGCGAGGCCTCGAGGGCCTCGTCGCGCGCGCGGGCGAGTGAATCGAGCAATTGTCTGCGCTCGGTGATGTCGGTCGAGACACCGAGCAGGCCCCAGATCACCTGACGTTCCGCGTCGGCGTAGATGGGAATCTTGACCTCGGAATAATAGGCGGTGCGCCCATCGGGTCCGGGGATGGCAATCTCATCGTAAGTGGTTTCGCCGGCCAGGGCCCGTTGATCGTGGGCGCGCAACCGTTCGGCGACCTCGGGCGGGAAAAAACGGTGGTCATCGCAGCCGACCAATTCTGCCGCCGTGACGCCAAAGAACTCGAGCGTCGGGCGGTTGGCATAGACGTAGCGCGACTGCGTATCCTTCATGAAGATGAAGGAGGGGAGGTTGTCCTGCGCCTCGCGGAAGCGCTGCGCCTCGGACAGCGCTTCCCGAAGCCTTTGCTCGGCTTGGCGCGCCGCGGTGATGTCGACGAAGCTCGTCACTACGCGCCGGACCTCGCCACTCGGCTCGACAATCGGGATGCTGGTGATGCGCACCCAGACCAAGGAGCCATCCGCTTTTTGGACCCCCATGACTGAATTGCGCACGGGTTGCTTGGTCCGGTGTGCCCGGGAGCTCGGATGCTGATCGCCTGGACAGGGGGTTCCATCCTCATGGATCGTGCCCCAGCGCGGATCGAAGGAGTCTCGGCCCGTCAGCTGGTCGTGGGTCAAGCCGAGGATGCGGCAGGCCGCCTCGTTGCATTCGATGACTTGGCTGCGCTCGTCCTGCAGCACCAAGCCCTCGTCCATGACGGAGAAAATGGTCGCGATCCGCTCGCGGCTGGCGGCGAGGTCACCGCGGATTTGCATCAGCTCCGTGATGTCGGTGTGCGTGCCGATCACGCGCTTGGGTTTTCCCGGTGCGAGCCAGCTGATGACCTTGCCGCGGTCCAGCACCCACAGCCACCGGCCGTCGCGATGGCGGATGCGATGCTGGTGTTCATAGTGCGGGGCTTCGCCGGCGAAGTGCCGCTGCAGCGCCGCATGGGCCTTGGGGAGGTCCTCGGGATGCACGCGCGTCTCCCACTCCGCCAACGTATCCCCGACTTCGGACTCCTGGCAGCCCAGCATCGCCTTCCACTGGCGGGAGAAAAACACCTTGTTGGTCTCGGCATCCCAATCCCACACGCCGGCGCTGCTGCCTTCGAGGGCGAAGCTCCAGCGCTCCTCCGCGACGCGCAAGGCCTCCTGCGTCTGGTGGCGTTCGGTGAGATCCTGCGCGATGCCGAGGAAACCCGTGATCGTGCCCTTTTCGTCCCGCAGCGCCGTGACGCTGAGCCAGACGGGGACCCGCGAACCGTCACGCCGCAAGTAGGTCCACTCGCGCTCATCCACCCCATGCAAGCGTGCGAGGGTGAAGAAGGTCTCATGGCCCGGCGCGACCGGGTAACCCAGCTCGGCGGAGAGTTCGGCGGCGCGGGCGATGACCTCGCCGGCATCATGGATCAACGCCGGCGTCATGCGGCCGACGATATCCGCCGCCGCGTAACCGAGCATGCGCTCGGCGCCGCGGTTGAAAGTGGCGATGACTCCGTCGGCATTCGTGCTGATGATGCTCAGCACCGTGCCGTCGAGCACGGCGCGCTGGAGGAGGTTCATCTGGGCGAGCTCGGCTGTGCGATCTGCCACCCTCTGCTCCAGCTCGGCCGCGAGCTGCATCTGCTCATGGATATCGGTGTTCGTGCCGAACCAGCGCACGATGGTGCCGGACGCATCGCGCAGTGGCACGGCCCGCGTCTTGAACCAACGGTATTCGCCGTCATGGCGTCGGAGGCGGAACTCGACATCGAACCGCGAGCCGGCGCGCGAAGCCGCCTCCCAGGCTGCGGTGGTCGGCGCGCGGTCGTCGGGGTGCAACTGCTCCGTCCAGCCGTAGCCGAGCTGCCGCTCTCCGGGAATGCCGGTGTAGGCGACCCATTGCGGCCCGAGCCAGTCGCATCGGCCGTCGGGGGAGCAGGTCCACACGAGCTGCGGGAGCGTCTCGGTCACCTGCCGGTAGCGGGCCTCCGCCGCGGCGAGATTGGCGACGGCATCGTGCAGGTCGCGTGTGCGCTCGCGGACGCGGAGTTCGAGGGAGTCGTTCGCCTCGCGCAGCTGCCGCTCGGCGTCGTCGCGCTCGAATTCGGCGGAACGCACGACCCGCCACGCGATCGTGGCGAAGGCCAGGGCCATGGCGGCGGCGAGCAGGATGACCCGGCCGGTGGTCTCGGCCTCTTCGTCAAACCCCCGGATCCTTTCCGCCAACTGCGCCCGCTCGCCGCGATCGATGGCATTCACGGTTTCCTTCACCGCCGCCATCAGGTCGGGTCCGGCGGGTTGGCGGAAGCTCTCGGGTCGGAATTCCACGCGCCCCGCCTGCATGTCGTCGAGCACCTGGCGCATGTGCGCGCTCTTGCGGGCGATGAGCTCATGCAGATGCCGCAGGCGCTCGGCTTGCTGCGGATCACCCGCGGCCAGCACCTGTTGCTCGAGACGGCGCCAGCCCACGGCCAGCCGGTGTTCATTGTCGCGGAACTGCTCGAGGAACAGTGCCTGCTGCCCGAGGGTGAACGCCCGCGCCGCCGACTCCATCCGCGTGAGGCAGAGTTCGGTGTAGTTCACCGATTCGATGATCTCATAGGACGCGATCACGCGCACCTTCGTCTCGCTCTGGAATGTGTTGCTGACCCACGCTCCCAAGCTCACGCCGCAGATCAGGCAGAGCGACACGGTGAGCGAACCGAGCGCGAGCACCCGTTTCCGCGCGGCCGCCGGGAGCGAGCGGCGGATGCTGGAAATCAGACCGAGCGCCGCCGTCAGGAAACCGGGTAAGGAGATCGGCGACATCAACTCAAGCGGCCCGATCTCACTTTGGTTATCCGCGGTCTCGATCAGCGAGATCAGGGCGAGGACGCACAACGCCAGCACGATGCCGAGGCTCACCGCCACCGCCGGATGCCGGGGCTGCGTCGGGCGCAGCCAGAGCACGAGCGCCAGCAGGACGAAATTGCAGCCCGCCACCGCCGACATCGCCCCGGTGTGGCCCGCGGGAAGACCGGTCAAACCGGGCAACGGCAACGGATCCCACGGCGCCTGCTGCCCGGTGAAGTGCCGCCACAGCGCGGTCCCGCCGAGAAAGACCAGGACAAAGGCCAATCCCCGGCTGTAGCGCTTGTGCTCGGGTGAAATCGCCCAAGCCAGCGCGAGAAAGCCGAGGGCGGTGTTGGCCGCGATCGGGCTGGCCCCGAACAACTGCAATGGACCATTGCCGAGGAGACCAAGCCAAGTCGCGACCGCCGTTCCGCCGAGCAGAAACAGCAGGCCCATCGCCAAACGCTCGATCGTCTTGCACCAACGCAGCGAGCTCGAATCGTCCGGGATCATTTGTGTCCCGACATTCTCTCCCGGGATGAAATGTCTGGCAAGCCGAGGTTAGCCGAGCGCGGCGCGCAATTCCTCCGGCGACGCCGCGGGCGCGCGGCAGGTGTAGTCCTCGCACACCCACGCGCGGGCCGGACCCTCCGTCGGCAACGCCGCGAGGTAAGGCCGGTGCGTCGCCAGCCACGCGCGCGAGGCCGCGTCGACGTGGAGCCGCGCGCGACGCGGACCGAGCCGCTCCGCCGGCACGGCGGCGAGCGCCCGGAATTCCGCCGTCGCCGCCTCGCCGGTGAACACGATCGTGCGCGGCGGCTCGAGGGCGAGTTCGAGCGCGCAGAGCATCTGCGGCAGCGCGTGCGGGTGCGCGCTCCATTGCGCGCGGAACGCCTCCAGCGTGGCGAGCGCCCGCGCCTTCGCGCCGGGCAGACCGAGCAGCCAGTCGAGCCGGATGAGGTTCAGCGCCGCGACGGAGTTCGGCGCCGGCTCGGCGCCGTCGTAATCCTCCTTCAACCGCACGACCACGCTCGCGTCGTCGGCGCGGGAGTTGAAATAGCCGCCGCGCTCCGCGTCGCCGAAGAGCGCGTCCATCCGCTCCTGAAGGCGCACGGCCCATTGCAGCCAGCGCAGTTCGAAGCCGGCTTCGTAGAGGTCGAGCAACCCTTGGATGAGATACGCGTAGTCCTCGGCGAAACCCGGGATGTCGCTGCGGCCGTCGAGCCAGCTGCGGTAGAGCGTGCCGGACGCGTCGTCCCAGAGCTCCGCGTGCAAAAACTCCGCGGCCTTGGTCGCACGCGCGAGCAGGTCGGGTTCACCGAGCCCGGTCGCGCCTTGCGCGAGCGCGGAGATCATCAGGCCGTTCCATGCCGTGAGGATCTTCTCGTCGCGGTGCGGCCGAGGCCGGCGCTCGCGAAGGACGCGGAGGGTTTCGTGCGCGGCGAGGAGCTTCGTCACCGCCGCGTCGGGCGTGAGGCCGCAGTCCTGCGCCGTGCGGGCGAGCGGACGCTGCTGTTGCAGGACGTTTTTCCCGGTGAACTCGTTTTGAGGGTCGTGCGCGACGTTGCCGGCCGGCTTGACGCCGTAGTGCGCGCAGAAGAACGCCGCGTCGCCCCCGAGCGCCGCCTCGATTTCATCCTGCGTCCACACATAGAACGCCCCCTCGGCGTGCGCCGCCTTCTGGTTGCTGGTTCCTTGTTCCTTGTCACTTCGCGCCGCGGGCAGCGGCGAATCAGCATCCTCCGCCGAATAAAACCCGCCGCGCGGATGCGTGAGGTCGCGGGCGACGTAGTCGAAGATTCCGCGGGCCACCCAGGCGTGGACCTCGACGCCCGTGGCTTGGCGAGCCTCGAGGTAGTTGAGGGCGATTTGCGCCTGGTCGTAGAGCATCTTCTCGAAGTGCGGCACGTGCCACTCGGCGTCGACCGAGTAGCGGTGGAAACCGCCGCCGAGGTGGTCGTGGATGCCGCCGCCGGCCATGCGCTGGAGCGTGAGCGCGGCCATCTTCACCGCCTCGGCGCCGGCCTC
>CAYYVB010000190.1:0-4522 GCA_964475035.1 uncultured Opitutaceae bacterium
CTGGTGGCCGGCCTGAATTAGATGACCGGCCATGGGGGCGCCCATGATGCCCAAGCCGATGAAGCCGATCTTCGAATAAGTGAAAGTCATTGCGAATCCTTGTGATGGGTGGGAGCCTCAGCGGCGAGTCGCTGCAGCCATCCGAGGCCTGCAGTGGTCGTGTCCGCGGGCTTGTATTCGCAGCCGATCCATCCGGTATAGCCGATGCGATCCAGGTGCGCGAAAAGGTAGGCGTAGTTGATTTCGCCGGTCCCCGGTTCGTTGCGGCCGGGGTTGTCCGCCACCTGCACGTGCGCAATACGCGCTAAATGCCGCTGCAGCGTGGCCGCTAGCTCACCTTCGGTGCGCTGCGCGTGGTAGACGTCGTACTGCAGGAACAGGTTGTCAGAATCCACTTCGTCGATGAGTGCAATCGCCTGGTCGGTGCGACTAAGGTAGAAGGCCGGAATGTCATAGGTGTTGATCGGCTCGATGAGCAATCGAACGCCCGCGGAGCGCAGTGCTTCGGCGGCGTACCTCAGGTTTCTCACCAAGGTTGCATGCGCCTCTTCCCCGCTGACGCCAGTGGGCAGCTTGCCGGCCAAGCAGTTCACTTGCGGGCACTCCAGGGCGTTCGCGTACTCAATGGCGCGGGAGACACCGTAGCGGAATTCGCTGATGCGATCCGGATGACATGCAATGCCGCGTTCCCCAGCGGCCCAGAAGCCTGCGGGCAGGTTGTGCAAGACCTGTTTTAGACCGTTGGCGCGCAATCGCGCGGCAATCTCCTCTTTCGGATGTTCGTACGGAAAAAGGTATTCCACCGCATCGAATCCTGCCTTGCGGGCGGCGGCGAACCGATCTAGGAAAGGCAGCTCATTAAAGAGCATCGTGAGGTTAGCGGCGAATTTCGGCATCGAATTTCCCATCGGCTAGGTCGCGCGCAGCGCACCCGGTCGGTTCTCAGTCCAGCAGAGCGGCGATGGCGGTCGGGGCATCGGCGCGTGAGGCCGCGAGCTCCTCGAATTCCATGACCTTGTCGATCTCGGTTCCCATGGAGATATTGGTCACGCGCTCAAGAATCACCTCGATCACCACCGGCACCTGCAGCTCTTTCATCCAAGCCTCCGCCTGCGCAATGGCGGGTGCCAGCTCGTCCGGCCGGTGCACGCGGATCGCCTTGCAGCCCAGCCCCTCCACGACCTTCACGTGGTCCACGCCATAGCCGCGCTCAGGCGCGGCGCTCTCCGGCATGTTGATGTTGTCGAAGGCGAGCTGCACGCAGTAGTCCATGTCGAAATTGCGCTGCGCTTGCCTGATTAACCCCAGGTAAGAGTTGTTCACGACCATGTGGATGTAGGGCAGCTTGAACTGGGCGCCGACCGCCAGTTCCTCGATCATGAACTGGAAGTCGTAATCGCCCGAGAGGGCCACGATAGGCCGCGCCGGATCCGCCGCGCGCACACCGAGCGCCGCCGGCACAGTCCATCCGAGCGGCCCCGCCTGGCCGCAGTTAATCCAGTTACGCGGCCCGAACACGTGCAGGAATTGCGCCCCGGCAATCTGCGAAAGGCCAATGGTGCTGACGTAGCAGGTATCTCGACCAAAAGCTCTGTTCATGCACTGATACACGCGCTGCGGCTTCATCGGCACGTTCTCGTAATTGGTTTTACGCAACATCGTGCGCTTGCGCTCCAGACACTCGGCGGCCCAGACGGCGCGGTCCTTCAGCCGGCCGGCGGCGTGGAGGTCGCGCGCGACCTCCACGAAAAGCTGGAGGGCGGCCTTGGCGTCTGAGACGATCCCGTATTCAGGCGCAAATACGCGGCCGATCTGAGTAGGCTCGATATCAACGTGCACGAAGGTGCGGCCCTTGGTGTAGACCTCCACCGACCCGGTGTGGCGATTGGCCCAGCGGTTGCCAATGCCCAGCACGAAATCGCTGGCGAGCATCGTGGCATTGCCGTAGCGGTGGCTGGTCTGCAGGCCGCACATGCCGGCCATCAGCGGATGGTCGTCGGGAATGCTGCCCCAGGCCATCAGCGTCGGGATCACCGGGATGCCCGTGAGTTCGGCGAACTCTACCAGCAGCTGAGAGGCGTCCGCGTTGATGATGCCGCCGCCGGCGACGATCAGGGGACGCTCGGCTTGCTGCAGCATCTCGATCGCCTTTTCGGCCTGCGCGCGGGTCGCCGCCGGCTTGTACACGGGCAGCGGGGCGTAGGTCTCCGGGTCGAACTCGATCTCAGTGGTCTGCACGTCGAAAGGTAGGTCAATCAGCACAGGCCCGGGGCGACCGGAGCGCATCAGGTGGAAAGCCTGCTGGAACGCGCGCGGCACTTGCGCCGGCTCGCGCACTGTCACGGCCCACTTCGTCACCGGCTTGGCGATGGATTCGATGTCGACGGCCTGGAAATCCTCCTTGTACAGGCGCGCGCGCGGTGCCTGGCCGGTGACGCAGAGGATCGGGATCGAATCGGCCTGCGCTGAATAGAGGCCGGTGATCATGTCGGTGCCCGCTGGACCCGAAGTGCCGATGCAAACACCGATGTTGCCAGGTGCCGCACGGGTGTAGCCCTCAGCCATGTGAGACGCGCCTTCGACGTGGCGGGCGAGGATGTGCCCGATCGTGCCCTGCTTGCGCAGCGCCGCGTAAAAGGGGTTGATGGCGGCGCCGGGCACTCCGAAGGCCTGCGTGACGCCTTCCTTTTCCAACACCCACACCGCAGCCTGAGCGGCAGTCATTCTTGCCATGTCGCACTCCTGTTGTTCCGGTCATGACTGTAGGAATCCTCGTGCTGTTGAAGAAGAGGGCTGCTGTCCATAACATCTATTCCACTCAAGAATAGGTAGTGCAATGGACCGGCTGCAGGCAATGGAAATGTTCGTCCGCGTGGTGGAGACCGGCAGCTTCTCGAAGGCGGCGCTCGAGTTCGCGACGACGCAACCGACCGTCACCAAGCAGGTTGCTGCCATCGAGTCCCGGCTGAACGTGCGGCTGCTTAATCGCAATACTCGCGGCGTCAGCCTCACCGAGGCGGGATCCCTCTACTACGAGAAATGCAAGAGCATCGTGCGGGAAGTCGAGGAGGCGAACAGCGTGGTGCGCACGGCGCAGGCGCAGGGGCTGCTGCGAATCGGCAGCTCCGTGGCGTTCGGCCGGCGGGTTCTGGTGCCGCTGGCGCTCGAATTCATGCAGCATCACCCTCAGCTACAGGTCGATCTCAGCTTCGAAGACCGCTACACGGACTTGGTCGCGCAGGGAATCGACGTCGCCATCCGTATGGGCAAGCTGGCGGACTCCTCGCTTGGCGCGCGCTTCCTCGGCACGAATCCCTGGCTGATGGCAGCCTCCCCCAAGTACCTCCGTCGGCATGGTGCACCACGACGGCCGGCGGACCTGAGCGCGCACGAAACGCTCATCTACAGTAGCGTGCAGGGCAGCGACGTCTGGCGCGTGCTGTCGCCGCGCGGCGAAGCGACCACTGTTCCCGTCACAGCGCGGTTGCGGTCCAACAACTTGTCAGCCGTGCTCGCCGCGGCGCGGTCGCACATGGGCATCGCCGCGCTACCGTGGTATGTGGCGAACGACTCGTTGACCTCGGGAGCTGTCGTCGAGATCCTAAAGGGCCACAGCCTGCCGGAGCAGGAGATGCACGCCGTGTATCCTTCGCCCAAGCTGGTCCCCCAAAAGGTTCAGGCATTCATCGCATTCCTGCAGGGGAAGTTCGACGGCCGCTGGTGGGAATCTGTGCCGAGGACCTAAGTTAGAGGACATCGTTAAGCCTCCAAGCTGCTGATCGCTAACATCACCGGTGTCGACCTGCAGAACGGATCTTCAGAAAGCTACGAACTCCCGAGGCTAGCGCGACCCAGCACCGCAGACATTAGGCTGGCGAAGCCCGGGTTCGAGGCAAGGAGCCTGAGTCAGATCCGCATTCCTCGCATATCGCCGCGCCCCTTTCCTCTTTATTGAGGTGGGTGGAACAGCATCAACGTACTCCGCTGAGCATGCCCTCTCGATCCACTGATGTTCGGAGCTACGACGACGACCCGCCAGGATTCCTGCGCCAAGGCTGCGCCAAGTTCGTCCATGACACCGGCTTCGATGTCAGGCTCCACTATCACTGCAACATTGGAGAGACCAGACTCTCGCAGCCGGCGAACTAAACTGGGCACAGCTAATTGCCCGCCCGCTGCCCAAATCCGAACAGGCGATCGGTTCTCCGGGTCTAATCGGTCAACCAATACGCGGAGTCCTGCTTCGTCCGCGACCCCCTCCACAACGATGTCCCAGCCCTCGCTGCATGTGCAAATTCGAAAACGTCTGTTGTTCGTGAATGGGGGTGAGACGCTGCACGTTTCGAAGCCTCATCGGGCGCCAAAGGTAGGAGCCGTCAATCTCCTCCCCACTGGCGTCGAATGTTTCGTGCGAGGTGCGAGGCCCTCCTCAGCGAGGATGTCTCGGATGATCTTTTTGAACGCTCGGCCGCGATCCTGGAACCAACGTGGCGCAGCGCTCTCAGGCGGTACACCCCAGTGG
>CAYYVB010000190.1:4532-6585 GCA_964475035.1 uncultured Opitutaceae bacterium
CCCCAGTGGCCAAAGTTCTCGTTCATTTGTAGCTTGGGGGTGCTTGCATTCGAGCGTAAACGGGCGGCCGCGTTGAACCGGCAGACGTGCAATCCGCAGGTCCCTGCGCGGACCCAATTCCGACGTCGCGGACACCGTGCATTCGCAACCTTAACCATAGCCCCAGTCGACCTGCAGACTCCGTTGCGCATTGCTGCTCCGGCATCCGCGCGCTCATTGCAGGCGCCCGTCTCGCGCGCGGCCTGATCGAACCGAAAACTCCATTTGTGCTGTCTAATGCGAAGTTGGAGACTCTCGTATGGCAAGCAGACTGCTTTTCCTATCGCATGTTCACGAGGAGAAGGACCTGGCTCTCCTCCTCAAAGAGGCTCTCGAGGCCGAGTTCAGCGGCTTCGTGGACGTCTTTGTCTCCTCCGATGGAGTCTGCATCCCGCCGGGCTCGAACTTTCTCCGAAAGATCGAGGATGGATTAGTTTGCTGCGTTGGCGCCATGTACTTGATCAGTCCGCTCTCAACGAGGCGGCATTGGGTGAGCTTTGAGTTGGGCGCAGTATGGATTCGCAACGCTTTGAATGCGGCAAATGGTGGCCCACAGATTCCAGCGCTACCCATCTGCCATTCAGGCATGAGTCCAGGCGAAATGCCCGCACCGTTGAACCACCTCAATGGCATAGTCGCTTCTGATCCCATATCACTCGAAGCTGCGTTCAAGTCGTTGCAATCAGCAGTAGGTGGTCGTGGCGCTCTCCGTACGGACTTCGCGACACTGGCACTTGACATTTCTGAGACGGAAAAGCGTTACGCCACTGAGTTCGCCATTCTGGCTGCTGCCCACCAGCCGCCACGCGCCCCGCCAATCCGACCTGCGCTAGAGGCAATACGAGTAGCGATAGTCGATGATCATCAGATCGTTCGATCCGGTATGACTCAGTACTTATCGGAGTCGTCCGATATAGAGGTGGTCGGAACTGCTGCCAATGGCGCGGAGGCCATTGAGCTAGTCAAACGGCGAAAGATCGACGTGCTGACGCTTGATCTCTCTATGCCGGTGATGAACGGAATCGACGCACTTCCGCGCATTAAGGACGCTTCGCCGCGAACGAAAGTGATCATCCTCTCTGGATATGCACCTGACCAGTACGCGAAACAGATGATCGAAGCAGGCGCGTTCGATTACTTGTACAAGGAGGTTGAGCCAGTAGACATCCTCCACACGATCCGGCGCGCGGCGCGTACGGACTGAAGAACCTCCGAGGGAATGCGCGAGCGAGCGCCGCAGTACGGCGGGCGGCGGACTGAGAGTCCACGGGTCCAGCCTGAGGGGGATCAGGTGCGACCGGCCGCGCACCACCACCACGAGGCTTTGTCGAAGCAACGCCAATGCATGTGCACTTGCAGCGTGTTGGTGCGACGCAGGCGGTGAATTGCTGAGTTACGATGCGCGTGTCCAATGGACCGCGTGGGCAATACCGACTAGTGTGCTCTCTAGCGGCATGCCCGAGCTAACGACTGACATAATGGCTCACTCGAACCGAATTTTCCTCCAACGCTCCCTTGTCGGCGCAGAAGTAGTCCTTTTTGGGCTCGCCGTTGCTACTGCCTACCTCGGTGAAGTAAACAACTGGCGCTGGTTCTTCGCTATCTCTGGACTCGCCTTTCTCGTGTTCGCAATCCTGCGGCTCGTGGATGCGAGCCCAATGATGAAGCAGCTCCTAATCCGAGAAGACCTTGCCGGGAGGATTGCAGCGTCTGCTGTTCCCCGGGGAATGCGCGATGTATATGACATGCAATCACATTCAGATCAAGAACGGCGAAACCGAGATACCCAAAGTGAGATCCTGTCAGCGGCTGCGCTCTGGCTTTGCGCAAACTCCGGCGCCTCATATCTGGATCCCGGCGTCTACCGCCACTGGCCGGCAGTGGAAAGGCGGTTAAAGGAAGGCCTAGAGTTTCGCGTTGTGCTGCTCGATCCCTTCTCAGCCGAGAAGGGTTTCAGAAACAAGCTAAACGTGGACGGTGAGCAGTTCGACTCGAAAATGAATCTACCTAGCCT
>CAYYVB010000191.1:0-6582 GCA_964475035.1 uncultured Opitutaceae bacterium
GATGCGCTTCCGCGCCGCCATCATCTCCGTCTTGTAAACCATGGCGCGCAGTCTCGCATCGCCGCACCCGCGGCGCAAACCCGCAGCGCGTCAATCGTCCGGCACCCCGTCGGTTTGTAACGTAATAGGTTACAAAACCCGTCGCGGTCAGGTCACGGCGGCGTGCAGGCGCTCGAAGGTGCGTTGCGCCCGCTCGCAGGCGCGCTGATAGACCGACACGTCGAGACCGGCGCGTTTGAAGTTCTCCTCCGTGACGCACAGGTAAGGCTCCTCGCCGGGCAGGCCGTAGAAGCGGTCCTGCGCAGCAGCGGCGGCGAGCGTGAGCAAATGGATCACCGGACTGTGCCGCGTCGCCGGCTCGTAATGGTGCTGGATGGCCAGCACCGTCTCGTGCGGCAGGCGCCAGTGCTTCAAGACCATCTCCGCCACCTCGCAGTTCGTCACCCCCCAATGGCGTCGCTCCCATTCACCGAGTGCCACGGCTCCGCTGGCGGCGAAAGCCGGAAACGCCGCGCCCTCGCGGTGCGCGGAGATCTCGAGCACCAGTTTGCCGATCGAGCGGAGCAGGCCGACGGTGTAGCAACTGCGCGGCTCCTCACCCGACTCGGCGGCGAGTTCCTCCATCACGACCGCCACGAACAGCGCGTTCTCGCGCAGGCGCGCGGCGCTCACCCCATGCAGGGTCAACGGCAAGTCCGCCAGCTGGGTGGATGCGACTGCGCCCACAAGGCGGTGGACTTCGCGGAAGCCGATCGCCGCCACCGCTTCCTCGATCGAACCGGCCGGCTCGGCCCGCGCGAACGCCGCGCTGTTGGCCATGCGGATGATGCGCGAGACCAGCGTGGCGTCCTGACGCAAGCGGGCCACGACGTCGGCGGAGTTCACGTGCGGCTGGCGGATGATCTGGCCGAGTTCGACCAGCAACCGTGGGGCCGCGGGGAGCTGCTGCGCGACGTCGCGGAAGAGCACTTCGGAAAATTGGGACGCCATCATGCCTCCATCGTATCGGCACAAGCGGGCCCGGATTTGAGCGTTTTCGCAGGCCCGCCGCGCTGCCGTCCAAGCCGGGAAAAGCCCCCTTTCCTTTTCGCACGGCGGCGGGCAACCTCAACGGGCCGATGTTACGCCCATTTCCTCCGCTGTTTCTGGCCCTCCTCGCAGCGGCTCCGCTTTCCGCCACGGTGGATCTCGAGCCGGAAAAACTCCTGCCGCCGGCGCCATCGTGGCACGGCGCGAGCGAGGCGCTCGTCGTCGGCGCCGCGCACCCGTGGGTGACGCCCGCCGAGCGCACCGGTCTCACCGATTCGCCCAGCTACGACGAGACGCTCGCCTGGCTCGAACGCCTCGCCGCCGCGTCGCCGCGCATCGAGTTGCAACGTTTCGGCACGACGGCGCAAGGGCGGCCGCTCTACGCCGTGCTCGCCGCGAGCCCCGCCGCGCCCGTCGGCCTCGCCGCCCTCGCCGCGAACGGCAAACCCACCGTCCTCGCGCAGGCGGGCATTCACGCCGGCGAGATCGACGGCAAAGACGCGGGGCTGATGTTCCTGCGCGACCTCGCGTTCGGCGACCGCGCGGCGCTGCTCGAGCGGGCGAACTTCGTGCTCATCCCCGTCTTCAACGCCGACGGCCACGAGCGCGCCTCGCCGTTCAACCGCCCCAACCAGCGCGGTCCACAGCGCATGGGTTGGCGCACCACGGCGCAGAACCTGAATCTCAACCGCGACTACATGAAGGCCGACGCGCCCGAGATGCAGGCCATGCTCGACCTGCTCAACACGCTCGATCCCGCGCTCGTCCTCGATCTGCACGTCACCGACGGCATCGATTACCAATACGACATCACCTACGGCTTCCACGGTTGGGACCAAGACTTCGCGTGGTCGCCGCGCATCGCCGCGTGGCTGCGCGACACCTACCGGCCGGCCGTCGACGCCGCCCTCGCCGCCGCCGGCCACATCCCCGGACCGCTTGTCTTCGCCGCGAACAACCGCGACGTCACGCAAGGCATCGGCCGTGGCCCGGCCGATCCGCGTTTCTCCAACGCCTACGGCGACCTCCGCCGCCTGCCGACGATCCTCGTCGAGAACCACTCGTTGAAACCCTTCCGCCAGCGCGTGCTCGGCACCCACGTGCTGCTCGAGGCCTCGCTCCGCGCCGCGGGCGAACACGCCGCCGCCCTTCGCGCCGCCATCACCGCCGACCGCGCCGAGCGCACGCCGACCGTCGCGATGAACTTCGACCGCACCGTGCCCGCAGGAACGACGCCGTTCGCCGGTATCGCGCACGAGGAATACGATTCGCCCGTCTCCGGTCGACGCGAGGTGCGCTGGCTGGGCACGTCGAACAACTACGACGCCATCCCGCTCTCGCTCACGCAACCCGTGCTCACCGTCGCGCGCCCGAAGGCTTACTGGGTGCCGGTGACGCATCCGGCCGTGATCGAGCGCCTGCGCCGTCACGGCATCCGCGTCGAGGAAGTCCTCGCCGAGCGCACGCTGGCGCTCGAGTTTTACCGGCTCGTCGATCCGCGCCCGGCCGCCGCGCCGTTCGAGGGCCGCCACGTGGTCAAGCTCGGCGGCGTGCGCCCCGAGACGCGCGCCGAGACCTTTCCCGTCGGCTCCGTCCGCGTGCCGACCGACCAGCCGCTCGGCGACCTCGCGATCGCGTTGCTCGAACCGCAGGGCAACGATTCGTTCTTCGCGTGGGGTTTCTTCCCGGAAATCCTCCAGCGCACGGAATACATGGAAGGCTACGTCGTCGCGCCGCTGGCGGAGAAGATGCTCGCCGCCGATCCGGCGTTGAAGGCGGAGTTCGAGACGAAGCTCGCGGCCGAGGCAAAGTTCCGCGCCGACCCCGCCGCGCGCCTGCGCTGGTTCTACGAGCGCAGCCCGTTCTACGACCAACGCCACCTGCTCTACCCCGTCGGCATCGAACGCTGAGCCGGTCGCGGCGACCGACGACCGCACACGCGATTTCCCGGTTTGCCAAGGCCGGGGGCGGGCGCTCCAATCCGCCTTCCTTTTCCGCCATGCAACGCACCCTCGTCAAAGACGCGCTCAACGCCACCGCCCCGAACGACGCCATTCTGCTCCAAGGCTGGGTCCGCACCCGCCGCGACTCGAAGGCCTTCTCGTTCGTCGAGTTGAACGACGGCTCCTCGCTCAAGGGCATGCAGATCGTCGTCGACGCCTCGTTGCCTGATTACCCGCAGGTCGCGAAGGCCAACACCGGCGCGTCGATCGAGGTGCACGGCAAACTCGTCGAGTCGAAGGGCGCGGGCCAGAAGTGGGAGGTCGTCGCCACCGGCTTCAAGGTGCTCGGCGAGGCCGACAACACCTACCCGCTCCAGAAGAAGGGTCACACGCTGGAGTTCCTCCGCGAGATCGCGCACCTGCGTCCGCGCTCGAATCTCTTCGGCGCCGTCTTCCGCGTGCGCAGCCGCCTCGCGTATGCGGTGCACCAGTTTTTTCAGAACAAGGATTTCCACTACGTGCACGCGCCGATCATCACCGCCTCCGACGCCGAGGGCGCGGGCGAGATGTTCCGCGTGACGACGCTCGATCTCGCGAATCCGCCGAAGACCGAGGACGGCAAGCACGTCGACGACGCGAAGGACTTTTTCGCCAAGAAGGCGTTCCTCACGGTCTCGGGCCAGCTCGAGGCCGAGATCTTCGCCTGCGCGCTGAGCAACGTCTACACGTTCGGCCCGACGTTCCGCGCCGAGAACAGCAACACCTCGCGCCACGCCGCGGAATTCTGGATGATCGAGCCCGAAGTGGCGTTCTGCGACATCCACGGCAACATGGCGCTCGCCGAGGAGTTCGTGAAATACCTCATCCGCGACGCGAAGGAGCACTGCGCGGCCGACCTCGAGTTCTTCTCCAAGTTCGTGGACAAGGACCTGCTCGCGCGCCTCGACTTCGTGCTCGAGAAGCCCTTCGTCCGCTGCAGCTACACCGAGGCGATCGAGATCCTGCAGAAGAGCGGCCGGACGTGGGAGCACCCCGTGTCCTGGGGCGCGAACCTCCAGGCCGAGCACGAGCGGTTCCTCACGGAGGAGCACTTCAAGTGCCCGGTCACGGTCCACGACTACCCGCGCGCGATCAAGGCGTTCTACATGCGCGCCAACGACGGCTGCGCGCCCGGCCGCGAGACCGTCGCCGCGATGGACCTGCTCGTCCCCGGCATCGGCGAGATCATCGGCGGCAGCCAGCGCGAGGAGCGCTTGGAAAAACTCCGCGAAGGCATGGCGCTGCACCACCTCGAGGAGAAACCGTATTGGTGGTATCTCGACCTGCGCCGCTACGGCACGGTGCCGCACGCGGGCTTCGGCCTCGGCTTCGAGCGCATGCTCATGTTCGTGACCGGCGTCGGCAACATCCGCGACGTCATCCCCTTCGCCCGCACGCCGGGCACGGCGGAGTTCTGAGCGCGTTGCGGGCGGCGTCCCTGCCTACGAGCGCGCAAACGCCAGCCGGCGTCGGCGCCACACTGCCAGTCCGAGCGCAAGCAAACCGGCGCAGGCCGCGTAGGTCGAAGGCTCGGGGATCGCGTTGGAGCTGACCACGAGATACGCCCCGCTCCCGCTCTCGGCGGTCGCGAGCGAGCCCCAGGTGTCGCGCGAGCCCGAAACGCTGAATGTCGACCACGCGCGGCCGGCATCGATGTCGGCTTGGAGATAAGTCGTGACCGTGAAGCTGCGCCAGCCGGGCTGGCCGTTGCGCGGGTCAGTCGGGCTGCCCTCGTAATCCGAATTATAGATCGTCCACGAAGCGGACGGACTGGCCGCGGTCGGCCCGAGTCCGTCGGTGACGACGTTGCCGGTGAGCGGCATGCTGCCGGTGTTGACCCAGCCGACGGAGGCGGAGCCGTAGTAGTAGCCCGTCGAGAAGCCGTTGCTGTAAACCCAGAGCGTCGCGCTGCTCACGGTCGCCCCCGCGAGGGACACGATCGGGATCTCCATCACGCCGATGGTGTAGTCGTTGCCGTAGGTTCCACCCATGGCGAGATTGGTGCCGATGGCGTTGCCGCCGGCGTTGTAACCCCAGGGTCCGTATTTGGAATTCCAGGAATACTCGGCGTCACCGCTCGCGGTGATGTGGTGATTGGAGAGATTCTGCGCGAAGCCCGCGGCGGTCAGTGCGAGCCAGAGTGCGGTCAGAACGAGACGGGCCCGAAGGCGGATCAGCTTGGTTTTCATGGCGCGGTGACAGGATCCTCGCCATCCGACGCCGGGCTCCCAGGTCCGGCCAGCCGGAGGGTTGGAGCGTGATGATACTCCAATTGCGCCGGCGCGGCTCCGCACGGATTGGCGGGCCGACGGACACAAGCGCGGCCACTCATCCGCAACACCTCCGCTTATGGCCGACGCGCCGCAACCGCAGCGGAATTTCGCCGGCATTCGTCTCTCATACAGCCGCATTAGCCGCTCTGCACTTTGCCTCGGGCAACAACAAGACAGGTTGCAGAGGCTAACCTCGCCTCTATGACATTGCCCTCCTATGGCCGCTGCTAAACCCCGCCGCGCCGCTGCGCCCGCCGCCCCGCTCCGCATCCTCACTGCGGTGCCGATCTGCGACGGCCACGACAGCGCCGTCACCACCATCAACATCGAGCTCGCCCGTCACGGCGTCGAAGTCATCTACCTCGGCTACCACCAGAGCGCCACCGCCATCGTGCGCGCCGCCATCCAGGAGGACGTCAACGTCGTCGGCCTCAGCTCCTACAACGGCGGGCACATCGTCTTCTTCAAGGAGGTCGTCGACCAGCTCAAGGCGGCCGGCTCGGGCGACATCCCGGTCTTCGGCGGCGGCGGCGGCACGATCACGCTGGCCGACGAGCGCGTGATGAAGCGCCAAGGCACGGACCGCATCTTCTTCGCGGGCACGCCGCTCGACGACATCATGGCCCTGATCAAGCGCGAGTATGCGCGCGATCCGAAGCCGAACGCCAAGTTCAAGGGCGACCGCGCCATCGCGCGCGCGCTCACGATGGTCGAGTCCGGCCTGAAGGCCCCCGCGCTCAAGCGCACGGGCAAGGCCAAGAGCTTCGTCGTCGGCGTCGCCGGTCCCGGCGGCGCGGGCAAGTCCACGCTCATCGACGAGCTCACCTCGCGCTTCCTCCAGCGCGTCCCCGGCGGCCGCATCGCCATCCTCGCCAACGACCCGTCGCACCCCGACACGCACGGCGCCATCCTCGGCGACCGCGTCAGCGCCATCTACGCGCAGGACGACCGCGTGTTCTTCCGCTCCCTCGCCACCCGCGGCAGCCTCACCGGCCTCAGCGCCGCCGCGCCGGCCGCGATCGACATTCTCAAGAAGAGCGGCGAGTTCGACCTCATCCTCGTCGAGTCCGTCGGCGTCGGCCAGGAGAGCGACCCCTTCTGCATCTTCGGCGGCAGGAAGCTCGTCGACGCCACGCTCTTCGTGCTCGCGCCCTACTACGGCGGCCGCATCCAGCTGCAAAAGATCGCGCTGCTCAACGGCGCCGACTTCGTCGCGCTGAACAAGTGCGACCACCCGATGGCGCACACCGCCAAGGCCGAGATCCAGGCCCGCCTCGACTACAACGGCAAGGGCCAGA
>CAYYVB010000192.1:0-6517 GCA_964475035.1 uncultured Opitutaceae bacterium
GTGGCGTCGGACTCGACGATGAACTTCGGGGTCTTTTCGCCGAGCTTGCCCCAGGTGATCTTCTCGTTCGGCACGGCGCCGGAGTAGCTGCCGTAGCTCGTGGTCGAGTCGCTGATCTGCGCGAAATAACCCCAGAGCGGCACGCCGGTGCGGCCGAGGTCCTGGTGCAGCATGGGCACGACGCAGATGGGGAAGTCGCCGGCGATGCCGCCGCCGATCTGGAAGAAGCCGATCGAGCCCTCGCCGTTGCGGAGCTTCTTCGAGGTCTTCGTATACCACTCGGCGAGCCAGGTCATGTATTCGATGCCGGTGCGGACGGTGTGGACGTGCTTGATCTCGCCGGTGATGACGCGGCCGGCATACATGTTGCCGAGCGTGGCGTCCTCCCAGCCGGGGACGATGATGGGCAGGTTCTTCTCGCAGGCGGCGAGCATCCAGGAGTTCTTCGGGTCGATCTGGTAGCTCTTCTTCAGCTTACCGGAGCGGAGCACCTTATACATGAACTCGTGCGGGAAGTAGCGTTCGCCAGCCTGATCGGCGGCGACCCATTCCTCGGCGACGGCGGCCTCGATGCGGCGCATGGCTTCGCCCTCGGGGATGCAGGTGTCGGTGACGCGGTTCATGTGGCGCTCGAGGAGCGCCTGCTCGTCGGCCGACGTGAGATGGCGGTAGTGCGGGACGCGCTCGTAGTAGTCGTGCGCGACGAGGTTGAAGATGTCCTCCTCGAGATTGGCGCCGGTGCAGACGATGGCGTGGACCTTGTCCTGCCGGATCATCTCGGCGAGGGTGATGCCGAGCTCGGCGGTCGACATGGCGCCGGCCAGCGTGACGAGCATCTTGCCGCCCGCGGCGAGGTGGGCCTCGTAGCCCTTGGCGGTGTCGAGCAACGCGGCGGCGTTGAAGTGGCGGTAGTTCTCGGCGATGAACTTCGAGACCGGGCCCTTTTTGGCCGCGAGGGCGGCGTTGATGTCTTCGGGGCGTTTGGTCTGGCGTTTGGCTTTCTTCATGGTCGTAGAGCGGCGACTAGAAGGCCCCGGCGCGGCGGGGTCACGAAAAATTTCGGGCCGCGGCGCCGGGCCGCCGGAGCCAATCCAGCCCGAAAATAGCCCCAAAGGACCACACTGCGGCTCTTGCCTCGGGCGGAGAGGCGGCAATCGTTGGTCGCCATGTTGTCCCGACTCGTCCTCCTCGCCTTCGCCGCCCTGCTCCCGCTCAGCGCCGGCGCGCAGACCTTCCCCCACGAAAAATCCGACCTGAAACCCGACCCGGCCGTGCGCTGGGGCCGGCTCGACAACGGCATCCGCTACGCCGTCCTCGTCAACACCGAGCCCAAGGGCCGCGCCAGCTTCCGCCTCAACCTCGCCGCCGGCTCGCTGCACGAGACCGACGACCAGCGCGGGCTCGCGCACTTCCTCGAGCACATGGCGTTCAACGGCTCGACCCATTACGCGCCCGGCACGCTCGTCGAGACCTTCCAAGCCCTCGGCATGGGCTTCGGCGCCGACACCAACGCCTACACGTCCTTCGACCGCACCGTCTACATGCTCGAGCTCTCCGCCACCGACGACGAGCGCCTCGACCACGCCGGCAAGTTCCTCTCCGACGTGCTCGGCGGCCTGCTCCTGCTCGACAAGGAAATCGACGAGGAGCGCGGCATCATTCTCAACGAAAAGATCGCCCGCGACTCGATCCAGTTCCGCCAGTTCGTGGGCGAGCTGAAGTTCCTCCTGCCCGACGCGCGCCTCGTCGACCGCCTGCCCATCGGCATCGAGGAGGTCATCGCGCAGGCCCCGCGCGAGCGCTTCACGGATTTCTACGACACCTGGTATCGGCCCGACCTCACGAGCGTCGTCGCCGTCGGTGATTTCGACCCGGACAAGGTCGAGGCGCTGATCAAGGACGCCTTCAGCCCCGCCGCCCCGCGCGCTCCGGCGCGCCCGAAGCCCGACCTCGGCCGCATCGTCAATCAGCCCGGCCTCGTCGCCGGGTTCCTCCCCGAGCCGGCAGCCAGCGCCACGCAGGTCGGCATCCATGTCGTCACGCCCTACGCGCGCGAGGAAGACAACGCCGCCAACCGCGTGAAGAACCTGCCGCGCGCGCTCGCGCTGCGCATGCTCAACCGCCGCCTGTCCATCCTCGCGAAGGAGGAAGGCGCGCCCTTCATCAGCGGCCAGGTGGGCGCGACGGAGCAGTTCGATTTCTTCCGCCAGGCCTCGGTCGAGTTCACCTGCAAGCCCGAGCAATGGCGCGCCGCCCTCGGCGTGGCCGAGCAGGAACTCCGCCGCGCGCTGCAGTTCGGGTTCCAAGGCGCCGAACTCAAGGAGGCTGTCGCCGCCCTGCGCAACGGGCTCGAAGAAGCCGTCCGCACCGCCCCGACGCGCCGCTCCTCCGCTCTCGCCTCGGGTCTGCTCGACTCGCTGCATGCGGACGAGGTCTTCACCCACCCCGCCGCCGAACTCGCGCTCTTCGCACCCGCACTCGACGCCGTCACCGCGGAGGATTGCGTGCGCGCGCTGCGCGAACTCTGGAAACCGGAGCTCGGCCGCCGCCTCTTCGTGACGGGCAACCTCACGCTCGACCAACCCGAGCAGCAGATCGTCGCCGCCTACGAGGCCAGCGCCGCCGTCGCCGTGCAACCGCCCGCGCAACTCGAGGAGCTCACCTTCGCCTACACCGACTTCGGCGCCCCCGGCGCCGTCGTCCGCGAGCAACCGGTCGACGATCTCGGCACGACGCTGATCGAGTTCGCCAACGGCGTGCGCCTGAACCTCAAGCCGACCGACTTCGAGGCCGGCCGCGTGCGCGTGAATGTGCGCGTCGGCGGCGGTCTGCTCTCGCAGCCGCAGGACCAGCCCGGACTGAGCTTCCTGGTGAGCAGCACTCTCTTGGCCGGCGGCCTCGGCCAGCACAGCGCCGACGACCTGCGCCGCCTCCTCGCCGGCCGCACGGTGGGCACGAATTTCGGCGTCGCGAGCGATGCCTTCACGTTCGGCGGCACGACCAATCGCAACGATCTGCTGCTCCAACTCCAACTCATCACCGCGCACCTCGCCGACCCCGGTTTCCGTGCCGAGGCGATGCGCCAGTATGCGAAGAACGTGGAAGTGTTCTACACGCGGTTGGCCAATGCGGTCGAAGGCCCGCTGCAACTTGAAGTTCCGCGCCGGCTCGCCGGCGGCGATGCGCGCTTCGGCGTGCCGCCCCGCGAAGCCGCCCTCGCCCGCACGCAGGACGAAGCGCGCGCGTGGTTGCTGCCGGAGTTCAAACAGGGCGCGCTCGAGGTGGCCATCGTCGGCGATTTCGATCCCGCCGAGGCCCGCGCCGCCGTCGCCGCCACGCTCGGCGCGCTGCCGGCCCGCGCCGCCAAGCCCGCCTATGCGAGCGAGCGCCAGGTCGCGTTCCCCGCCGCGGCGATCAGCGAGCGCTTCTTCACCACGACCGAGATCGAGAAGGGCATCGTGCAGGTGTTCTGGGAAGCGACGGACAGCCGCGACGTCGAGGTCGCGCGCCGCCTCGGCCTCCTCGGCGCCGTGCTCAACGACCGCCTGCGCGTGAAGATCCGCGAGGAGATGGGAGACACCTATTCGCCGAACGCCGGCATCAACCTCAGCGACACGTTCACGGGTTACGGTCATGTCGTCGCCACGGTCGTGACCTCGCCCGACAAGGCGCGCGCCGTGATCGATGCGGTCAAGGCCGCCGCCGCCGACCTGCACGCCAACGGCGTGACGGAGGAGGAACTCGTCCGCGCGAAGCAGCCCGCCATGACCGGCATCCGCCAGTCGATGCGCACGAACCCGTATTGGCTCGGCAGCGTGCTTTCCGCCGCGCAGGAGCAGCCCGAGCGCCTCGACTGGGCGCGCACGCGCGTCAGCGGCACGGAGGCGATCACCGCCGCCGAGCTGAGCGAGTTCGCGAAGCGCTACCTCAACCCGGCGAAGGTGCACGAATTCATGTCGCTCCCGCAGCCGAAGCAGGCGCAGTGAGGCGAAGCGCGCGCGGCGCGCTTCCGGGAACATTTCAACCGCCGAGGCCGCGAGGTCTCGGCGGTTTTTTTATTGGTGCGGCGCTTACGGCGCGCCGAGGTTGAAGCGTTTCTCCACTTCCTTCGCCAACGCGCGGTAGGCGGTGGAGCCGGGCGAATGCGGGTCGTAGGCGAAGATCGGTTTGCCGAAGCTCGGGGCCTCGCTCAGGCGCACGGTGCGCGGGATGACTGTCTCGAAGATCTTGTCGGGCAGATGCTGGCGCACCTCCTCGACGACCTGCTTGGCGAGGTTCGTGCGGCTGTCGAACATCGTCATGACGATGCCGCCGACATCGAGGGTCGGGTTGACGCCGGCGTTCTTGAGGCGGTCGACGACCTTGAGGATCTGGCCGAGGCCCTCGAGCGCCATGTATTCGCACTGGAGCGCGATGAGGAGGTGGTCGGCGGCGGCGAGGGAGTTCATCGAGAGCATGCCGAGCGCGGGCGGGCAATCGATGATGATGGCGCGGTAGCCGCCGGAGTTGCGGATCGGGTCCAGCACGCTCTTGAGGCGGAGGAGGTAGTTCTCCTGCTGCGCGAGCTCGATCTCGATGGCGGCGAGGTCGACCTCGGACGGGATGAGCGCGAGGTGTTCCCACTGCGTCGGCGTGAGCATCTCGAAGGCGCTGCCTTCGCCGTGGAGCGGCTTGTAGAGCGATTTGCCCTCCTGTTTCTCGACGCCGAGGGCGCTGGTGGCGTTGGCCTGCGGGTCGAGGTCGACGACCAGCGTGTGCACCTTGCGCTCCGCGAGGGCGGCGGCGAGGTTGACGGCGGTGGTCGTCTTGCCGACGCCGCCCTTCTGATTCGCGATGGTGAAAACCGTGCAGGCCATGCGGCGATTAATCGCAGGCGGGCAGGAGGAGTCTAGCGCGAAGTCGGGGTGCTAACCACAGATGCACACGGATGAACACAAATGAGCGCACTCGGGCTGAAGTCTTGCCGCGTCGGCCGCAGGCCGGACAACTCCCGGACCTCAGTCCGAAAACCATCTGTGTGCCTCCGTGTTCATCTGTGGTTGAAAAAACGGTGTGTGGCCGGGCGCCCTCCAGGATGCGGTGGGCCGACCGGCCGCTTGCGAATTAACCGCGCTGCTGCTATCGGACACGCTTCGCATCGACCTCCACCATGCTCGCCGCTCTCGCCAAATACCGCGCCGCCTTCCTCGTGGGGTTGCAGAGCAATCTGGTCTATCGCTGGAACTTCGCGGTGCGCGGGCTGTTCTCGCTCTTCCACCTCGTCGTCGTCTTCACGCTCTGGGGCGCGGCGTTCGCGGGGCAGACGGACATCGGGGGCTTCGACCTGAAGCAGACGCTGACCTACTTCATCGTGCTGCTGCCGCTGTCGTTCATGATCAGCGCATTCAGCGAGGATTATCAGATCAGCGAGGAGATCCGGAACGGCATGATCAACCAGTTCCTGCTCAAGCCGGTGAACTACTACGCGTATCGCTTCAGCGTGTTCGTGGCGGCGCGGCTGGTGTCGGGCGTGCTCGTGCTGCTGCCGCTGGCGATCGGGTTTCCGTTCTTCGCCGACGTGCTGGCCATCCCGGCGGACTGGCCGCAGCGGCTGCTGCTCGGGTTGCCGGCGATGCTGCTGTCGGCGCTGATCCAGTTCACCATCGCGTATTGCTTCGGGCTGCTGACGTTCTGGTTCCTCGAGATCCAGTCCTTCGTCATCCTCTCGATGGCGGTCGAGGTGCTGCTCGGCGGGCAGATGTTCCCGCTCGACCTGATGCCGGCGTGGCTGTTCGAGCTGTCGCGCTACCTGCCGTATTTCTACATGATGTATTTCCCGGCGGCGATCTTCACGGGGCGGATGCCGGTCGAGGAGATCGGCGCCGGCCTCGCCATCCAGGTCGTGTGGGTCGTCGTGCTGCTCGGCATCGCCCAGGCGCTGTGGATGCGCGGGCTGCGCAAGCACACGGCGGTGGGAGGATGAACGGGATTTTCGATTTGGGGATTTTTGATTTTCGATTTTTTGCGCGCGGCATGAATTTTATTTCACTCACACTCACTCGGAAATTTGAGCCGCTCTCGGGCGACGGCGTGCCCGGCGGTCCCGCCCTACCCTCAATCGGCGGTCGTTAAATCGAAAATCGAAAATCCAAAATCGAAAATCCATGGGCCTTTCCCACTACCTCCGCATCTGGCTGGCGAGCGCGCGCTACTCGCTCGTGCGGACGATGATGTTCCGGATGGATTTTCTGATGTGGTCGCTGGTGGAGTTCTTCTGGATGTCGGTGAACATCCTCCTCATCGGCGTCATCTACTCGCACACGGATTCCATCGCCGGCTGGAACCAATACGAAATGCTCCTCCTCGTCGGCACGTCGATGATCCTGCAGCGCCTGATGATGGGTTTCTTCTGGAGCAACCTCTTCGAGCTCGGGCGCAACGTGCGGAGCGGGATGTTTGACTTCTTCCTCGCGCAGCCGGGCAACCCGCTGTTCATGGTCTCGACCCGCAAGCTCGACCTCGACGGCATCCTCAACTC
>CAYYVB010000193.1:0-3070 GCA_964475035.1 uncultured Opitutaceae bacterium
CCGGCGTCGAGTGCGTGATGCCGCAGGCGTCGTTCGTGGTCTACAAGCTCGTGACATTGATGTTCGGCGCGAAGCCGGTGGAAGTGCCGCTCGGACCCGGGATGCGGCAGGACTTGGGCGCGCTCGCGGCGGCGGTGACGCCGGCGACGCGTTTCGTGTTCCTCGCCAGCCCCGCCAACCCGACCGGCGTGACGAACAGCGCGGAGGAGATCGTCGCGTTCGTGCGCGCGCTGCCGCCGCACGTGATCTTCGTCTTCGACGAGGCCTACGCGGAGTATCTCGACAACCCGCCCGACCTGCGCCCGCTGATGGCGGAGGGGCGCAAGGTGATCTGCCTGCGGACGTTTTCAAAGATCTACGGCCTCGCGGCGCTGCGTGTCGGCTACGCCTACGCGCCGAAGGAGCTCGTCGCGATCGTGCAGCGGGCGCGTCAGCCGTTCAACGTCAGCGCCGTGGCCTCGGCCGCGGCGGTGGCGGCGTTGGACGACACGGAGTTCGTCGCGCGTTGCCGCGCGGCGAACCGCGCGGGGTTGCGCCAGCTGGAGGAAGGGTTCGCGCGGCTCGGTCTCGAGTTCGTGCCGGGAAGCGGCAACTTCGTGCTCGCGAAAGTGGGCGACGGCGTGGCGGCGTTCGAGGCGCTGCAGCGGCTCGGTGTCATCACGCGGCCGGTGAAGGGTTACGGGTTTCCGGAGTGGCTGCGGGTGAGCGTGGGCACGACAGAGCAGAACGTGCGGTTGCTCGCCTCGCTGGCGAAGGTGCTCGGCCGGGCCTGACGGCGCGGCGGGGTTTCAGAGCGAGAACTTGCGCGTTTGCCCGAGGTGCGCGTCGAGCTCGGCGAGCACGGCGCTCTGTTCGGGCAGCAGGAGATTGAGGTCGCTGCCGAGCTTGCGCTGGGCGAGGTTGAGGACGTCGCGCGAGGGTTTGCGCATTTTGAGCAGGCGGCGGAGGTGCGCGGGCAGAGTGTCGAAGTGGCCGCCCTCGGCTTCGAGCCTGACGAGGAGCGTGAGCGCCGACTGATCGAGCTCGTTGAGCGTGATGGCGCGGCGCAGCACGGTGCGCGCGTGGCTGGCATGGCCCAAGGCGACAAGCCGGGAGGCGACGGCTTGGAGATTTTCGGCGCGCAGGTTGGGTCGGGATAGCAAATGATCGAGGTGCAGGCGCGCCTCGTCGCTGCGGTTGAGACTGAAAAGGGCGATGGCTTGCAGGCTGTCGAACACGGGGCCGAGTTGTTCGGACCAAGCGGGGTTTTCGCGCAGCGCGGTTCGGACGAGCTCCAGGCCGGGGGCGAATTCGCCGGCGGCGATCCGCGCCTCGGCGGTCATCAGCACGGGGGCCTGCGCCGGCCAGCCGCGGGCGCGGCCGATTTCCTGGACGCGCTGGGCGAGGTCGGGTCGGCCGGTGTTGGCGGCAAAATCGGCAAGGGCAAAGAGGGCGTCGGGTTGGTCGCCGAAGTAGGTGAAAAAGGCAGTGATCTCTCGCTCGAGGGCGGACCGGTCGCCGCGTTCATGATGGAGATGGAGAAGAGTGATGCGCGGGGCGGGAGAGAGCGGGTTGCTGGCGAGGTGCAGGGTGGCGGTGGTCTCGAGTTTGTGCGTCTGGCCAAGCAGGCGTTGGATGCGGGCGATCTCGGCGTAGGCGGCGTCGGTCGCGGTGCCATCGTGGACGAGGGCTTCAAGGCGGAGGAGGGCAAGTTCCGCGTAGTCGCGGTCGGCATCAAGCCGGGCGAGGAGCAGGGCCCCATCGGGCGATTGGTCGAGTTTCTCCGCCAGCAGGAGCGACTCCGCGCGGTCGTAGTCGCCGCGGTGAAACGCGACGGTGGCGGCGTGCTGGGCGAGGAGGGGGCGGTGCGGTTGGTTCGGTTGCGCGAGGAGGCGGCGGCAGAGTTCGGCCAGCTCGGCGTCGTATTGGAATTCGATCAGGAAGCGCAGGACGCTGCGCAGATAGGCCTCGTCGGCCGCGAGATCATCGATGCGCTGGATAAGGAGGTTTTGAGCGAGGTCAGGGCGTCGCGAGGCCAGGTAGAGTTGCGCGAGAGTGATGCGGGCCTGCGGTTGCAACGGAGCGCGACTCAGCCCCGCGCGATAAAAGATGAGGGCCCGGTCGAATTCGCGCCGCGCGATCGCAGTGTCGGCCTCGCGGACGTAGTGTTCGCCCAATTTAATACTGAGGCGCTCCCACCGGCCGGGCCAGGCGGCATCGAACCACGTGAGCGTGGTGACGCCCTTGTGCCAGCGCAGGTAAGCATACAGCGCCGTTCCGGCCCCGATCCATGTCAGCAATGCTAGGGCAAGCAGCAAACCGGCGATGCGGTCCCATCGTGGGCGCAAGGTGGTGCGGCCGTTTGCCGACGGGTAACGATGAAAAAGCGCGAGCCACCAGCGGTTCATGGGTCTAGTGCGCATACTATATTGCCGGAAAAAGTCCATTCGTGGCATAGCACGAGCTTAGTGTAAAAATCATGGGAATAGCCTTGCTCTCGAAACTCCTTTGCACGTAGCTTTTCCGGACCCTGAGGGGAAATGACCTTTCCTCTAACCTGAACCTGACACCTGTCTCTCTGTATGAAAATTAACGGACGTATCGTTGCTCTGACCGCGCTTCTGGCGGGTAATCTCACGGCTGCGCCTTTTGTCGCCCTTGGTGACAATGCCGAGCTCTTCCTGACGGCGTCGGTCGATGTCAAAGTCGACGACAACATTTACCTCCGCAACACCAACGAGGCGGATGACACGATCCTCATGTTCTCGCCCGGCCTTGACCTCGTGTTTGGCCGCAATGCCGCCACCTCGGGCAATGTGTTCTACCGTCACGACATCCTGCGTTACAGCGACAATTCCGTGCAGGACACCGATCTTGCGAACTTCGGCTTCAATTCACTCTACAGCAACGGCAAGACCAAGTTCGACGCCGGTGTCTCCTACGTCGAAACCGCGCAAAATGACGCCTCCACTCCGGGTTTCATCGTGCCGCGCGACATCACCACGGCTCGCGCCTTGGCGGAGTTTGGTTTGACCGAGAAAACTGCTCTCGGTGCAGGTGCTCGCTACGAGAAAAGCGACTTCGGCATCGG
>CAYYVB010000193.1:3080-6511 GCA_964475035.1 uncultured Opitutaceae bacterium
TTTCACCCTGCCGCTCGACGTTTATTTCGAATATTCCCCGAAGCTCGAGCTCAGCGCCGGTTACCGCTACCGCTCCAATGATGTCTCCGGTGCGGGCAACCTCGACAGCAACGACCATTTCCTGAGTGTCGGTGCTCGCGGTGAATTCACTCCGAAGATGAGCGGTCAGATCCGCGTCGGTTATGCCAAGCGCAACTTCGATGCCGCCATCGCAGACAAGGACACCTTCGGTCTCGATGCCAATCTCACCCTCGCGGCCACCGCCAAGACCGCCATCCGTTTCAATGTGAGCAACGACTTCGGAGTGTCGGCCTTGGGTGAATCCACGGACAGCTTCCTGTTCTCCACCTCGATCAACTCGCGCGTCGACGATCAGTGGTCTTGGCAAGCCGGCTTGGCCTTCCGCGCGGTCGATTATCCGACCCGCTCTGACGACTATTTCGAAGGCAATGTCGGCGTTCGTTACACCTACAGCTCTTTCGTTAATTTCGCCGCCGGTTACACGCACCGGAAGAACGACTCCTCGCTCACGACCAACGATTTCTCGAACAACGTGTTCAGCCTGACGGCCAATCTGCGCTACTGATCACGTCGGCCCATTTGACCGGACGGAAGAAGGTCGCATAGATCTTCTTCCGTTTTTTTTCACCGCCTCATGAGACAACTGTTCGCTGCAACCCTCCTGCTTGTCGCCGCCCTCTTCGCGTCCGCCGCTGAGCCCAAAAAGGAAGCCGCTTCGGTCGACTATGTCCTTCAGCCACTCGATCTGATCCGGATTCTGGTCTTCCAGGAGCCCGACCTCGAGCGACAGGTTCGCATCAGCCAGGAATACACCGTCAATTTGCCCCTGATCGGCCAAGTTGATCTTTCCGGCAAGTCTGTGCGCCAAGCTGAGGAAATGATTCGCGCGCTCTACGACCGAGATTTCCTCCGCAACCCCCAGATAACAATCACGGTCGTCGAATACACGCCGCGCACCGTGCAAGTTCTCGGGGCGGTCAATCAGCCTGGCTCGATTGCTTTCACGCCCGAACAACAAATGGGCTTGGTGGAGGCCATCGCTCGGGCCGGCGGCCATGCGCGCATCGCCGATCTGAAACGTGTCCGGCTTTCTCGTCCCAAGCCGGATGGATCGACCGACACGGTCACCATCAACGTCGATGACATCATGAAGGGCGCCAGCAACGATCGCTGGCTCCTGCAAAAAGGTGACGTGATCTTTATTCCCGAACGCATCCTTTGACCTGAATGGACACTCAGCAGAAATTTGAGAAGGGCTCGGGCTCCGGCGCCTATCCCTACACCTATTACGGCAACAACTATGGCAGCTACGCCGGATACGGTGGCAATGCCGGCGACACCACGGTCCAGCGCGGATTCCAGGATTACCTGCTCATCCTCCGCGAGCGCGTCTGGTATATCGTCATCGTCTTCCTCTTGGTCTTCTGTTCTGCCGTCGTCTACACGCTGACTCGAACCAAACTCTACCAATCCACCGCCAGCGTGCAGGTCTTCCGCCGTGATCCGGTGGTCATGCAAGTTCAAGGTGTCGTCGATAACGAGATTCGCTCGGCGGAAGATCTGAATACCCAAGTCAAAGTGATCGAAAGCTTGGCCATCGTTCAGAGCGTGGCCGACCGCCTGACCGGAGAAGACTTGCGGCAGTTCATGGCTCCATACCTCACGGAAGGATCCGAAGAGCCGATCACGCCGGCCGGCATCATCTTCGAGAACCGCAAGGTCGTCCCCATCCGTCTCAGCCTGATCATCCAGGTCCAATTCACGCATCCCGACCGCTTCATCGCCGCCAATGTCGCGAACCTCTTCATCGACGAATACCTCTCCTACAACTCCCGCCTCCGCATCGAGGAATCGATGAAAGCGGTGGACGTCCTCAAGGACCGCGCCGACGAGCAGCGCAAGCGCGTCGAAGAAATGGCCATCAACCTCCAGGCCTACCGTGAGCGCAACAGCCTCGTCTCCCTCGACCAGCGCAAGGACATCGTCACTGAGAAACTCAAATCCCTCTCCGCCTACGTCACCCAGACCGGCGCCCGCCTCAGCGACGCCGAGGTGCGTTGGAAACAGGTGCAGGAGCGCCGCGACCAACCCGCGGCGCTGCTCGATCTGCCCTTCATCGCCAACCAGCCGCTCATCGCTCAGCTCGTGCAGCAGATCGCGACGCAAAAGATCCAGATCGCCCAACTCCAGGAGCGCTACCGCGACAAGCATCCCAAGATGATCGAGGCGGTCAACTCGCTCAACCAGACCGAGCGGGAACTCGACCGCGCCATGCGCAGCGCAGCCTCCCTCATCGAGTCGGAATACCAGAACGCCCAGCGCAACGACCAAGAGGCGCGCACCGCCCTCGCCAAGCAGGAGTCCGAGTCCCTCGACTTGGATCGCGCTGCCGTCGAATACACCAATCTCGAGCGCGAACTACGCATCAGCGAACAGCTGCTCCAAAACACCATGGCGCGCATGAAGGAAACCTCGATGACCAGCACCATCGAGACCCAGAACGCCCGCCTCGTCGACCGCGCCACGCCCGCGCTCAGGCATTACTCGCCCAACATTCCGCTCAACCTTGCGCTCGGCCTCCTCGGCGGACTCGCCCTCGGCACCGCCTTCGCCTTCTTCGTCGCCTACATCGACGACCGCGTGAAGAGCTCCTTCGACATCGAGGGTGTCATCGGTCTCCCGCTTGTCGGCATCATTCCTGAGATCAAGCGCATGGAGCAGCCCGACAAGGCGCAGATCGTCATCAACAACCAGGACAAGCAGGTCTCCGAAGCCTTCCTTTCGCTCCACTCCAGCCTCCGCCTGAAGGACGAGAGCAAGAACGCGCAAGCCTTCCTCACCACGAGCACGATTCCGGGTGAGGGCAAATCCTTCATCTCGACCAATCTCGCCCTCACCTTCGCCGCCCACGGCGAACGCGTCGTCATCATCGACTGCGACCTGCGGAAGCCGAATGTCCACAAATCCTTCCGCATCGAGAATCTGAAGGGCGTCATCGATGTCTGCGCCGGCACCGCGAAGATCGAGGACGTCGTCGTCAAGGGTCTCCACCCCAACATCGACGTCATCCCCGCCGGTGGCCGCGCCAAGAACCCGACCCAGATCCTCAACAGCAAAGGCTTCGAGGTCATGATGTCAGAGCTGCGTAAGCGCTACGACCGCGTCTTCGTCGACACTCCGCCGCTCGCCGCCGTCACCGACGCGCTCATCATTCTGCCGCTCGTCGACGGCTCAATTTTCACGATCTACTTCAACCGCGTCCGGCGCAAAGCCGCGCAATTCGCCGCCCGTCGCCTCCTCGAGGCCAACGTCCCGTGTTTCGGCGCCGTCCTCAACGGCCTGAACCTCGCCGTCTCCGGCTACTACTACGCGCAATACTACGACAAGTCCTACAAGGACTACTACGTCAC
>CAYYVB010000194.1:0-6492 GCA_964475035.1 uncultured Opitutaceae bacterium
CCGGCTACTACTACGCGCAATACTACGACAAGTCCTACAAGGACTACTACGTCACCATGGCCAAGCGCGAGGCCAACGAGCCCGACGCCCGCTGAGCGCTCCACGCTCCTCCCAGTTCAGCCGACGTCGCAGGACGTCGGCTTTTTTCTGACCGCTGCCCGCGCGCGGCCAAGCCGATCAGCGCCGGCTTTCCGCGCGACGTTTTCCAGCCGCGCGCAAGAGGCGATCGTTGATGGCGCGTCCCAATTCGCCCGCGGCGCGCGGCGCGCGTTCGCAGACGATGCGCCGGCACCCACTCCGATCAGCCTGGCGCAGGATGGCGTAGAGCGACTGCGCCGCGTCCGCCGCCAGACCGGTTTGTGTGAGCGAAAACACCTTTCCTTGATGCGGCCACGGGCGGGATGGCGCCTGCCAATAGATCACCGCGGTCCCCGGCTGATGGGCGCGCTCCCCGATGCGCGTGCACAGCGTCAGCGGCGTATGCGGACTGTAATGTTGCGCCAGCATCCCCGGCGCGACGACAGCTTGCCGGGAACGCGTCTTACCCTGCGCGAGACTGGCGGGCAGGCCCGCCGCATGCAGGGCAGCGACGATTTCGGGACCCGTCACCGCGCCCGGACGGAGGATGCGCGGGCGGGCCGGCTCCGTAAGATCCGCGATCGTCGACTCCACGCCCACGTGGCAAGGGCCGCCATCAAGCACATGCGGAATACGCCCATCCAAGCCGTCGAGCACATGCTCGGCGGTCGTCGGGCTGACGTAGCCGAAGGGATTCGCGCTTGGCGCCGCCAAGGGCACGCCGGCGAGCCGCAACACGCGACGCGCCAACGGATGAGCCGGCGCCCGCAGCGCCACGGTCGGTTGTCCCGAAGTGACGATGGCAGGCACGATTTTCTTTTTCGGCAGCACGATTGTCAGCGGCCCGGGCCAGAATTTTCGCGCGAGCACGCGGGCCGCGGCGTTGAATTCCGCCAGAATCTCCGCGTCGCTCAACTTCGCCACATGCACGATCAGCGGATCGTCCGCGGGGCGGCGTTTGGCAGTGAAGATTTTCCGGCACGCCCGCGCGTCGAGCGCATTGGCGGCCAGTCCGTAAACGGTCTCGGTCGGCAGCGCCACCAATTCGCCGCGCCGCAAGGCCGCCGCCAAGTGGCGCAAGGCCGCCTTTGTGGGCGAGTGGACGCGGGTCTTCATCTGGGCAGCAAAAAGCCGGAGCACTTGCTCCGGCTCAATGCGAAAGGAGGTCGGGCTCCGGGCTTACTGCATCACAAGCATGCTGCGGGCGCGCTTGATCTTCTTCGTGACCTTGCGCTGTTGCTTGGCCGACATGCCGGTGTATTTGCGCGGCAGGAGCTTGCCCGTGTCCGTGATGTAACGGGACATCAGCTGGGGCTGGGTCATCGGGATTTCCTCGGGCTTGAGGCTCTGCTGCTTCTGTTCGGTGCTCATGGGAATTGGAAAAGAGGGTCAGATGTTGCGTCGGGCCGGGGGCCTGTCAACGGGCATTTTTAGGTTGCCTCGCCGGGGTGGCGGGAGTGATTTCCGGCTAAGCTAGTCCCCGTAGCTCAACTGGATAGAGCAGTGGTTTCCTAAACCGCGCATCCCGGTTCAAGTCCGGGCGGGGGCGCATTTCTTTCCCCAGTGGAAGAAAATGCGCCGCCGAAGTCTTGGCGAAGGCAGACTGAAGTCATGCGGCACAAGCTTCACGAGCCGGCCCGATTCACATCCCGTTCCGAAACGCTTTGTGGTCGATCACGCCACTGGCGCGGACTTGCGCGAGAGCTTTGGCGTATTCGCCGAGCAACCGCAGTGCGTAGCGCAACCGCGCGCGGATGAGCGCGTCTTCCTTGCTCAGGTCGGCGGTTCCGTCCGGAGCGTTCAAGCTGCCTTCGACGTTTTGCACGATCACGTGCTCGGGCAGCCATGCGAGGCGGTTGTTCTTCGCGCCGTTCATCCGCAATTCGGCGACCGGATAACTGCCGCCGCGCCCCGCTGACACGGTCACAATGAGGCCGGGCTTGTGCGCGACTTCGGCCGCGGAACAGCTGAGCAGGAAATTCTTCACGCCCGGCGTCGCCATGCCGCTCCACTCTGGGCTGATGACCACGAGTGCATCGGCGGATTGCAATTCGCGCGCCACCGGCGCCCACACTTCCTCCGGCGCGCCGCCGTGCGCCTCGTCCCAGAGCGGGACGGGATTGCCGCTCAGGCTGTAGAGGAACACCTCCGCGCCGGCGACCTCCTGCGGCAGCGCGTCCCTAAGGTAGTTCGCCACTTTCAGGGACTGCGAGGCGGGGCGATGGCTGCCGCTGAGCACGAAAAATTTCATGCCGCGCACGATGCCGACGCGGGGCTTGCTTGCAAGCGGTGTTCGGGCAACCCTCGCGTCGTGCCGAATTCCTTCGGAAAAATTTTCCGCATCACGACCTGGGGCGAGAGCCACGGACCGTCGGTCGGTGTGGTGATCGACGGCTGCCCGCCGCGTCTGCCGCTCGCCGTGGCCGATGTGCAGGCCGAGCTCGACCGCCGTCGCCCGGGCCAGAGCAGCATCACCACGCCGCGCAAGGAAGCGGACACGGTTGAGTTCCTCTCCGGCCTTTTTGAGGGTCACACCACGGGCCATCCTCTCGCGATGCTTGTCCGCAACACCGACGCGCGGCCCGAGGCCTACACGGAGATGAAAGAGGCGTTCCGGCCCTCGCACGCGGACTTCACCCACCAGACCAAATACGGCATCCGCGACCATCGCGGCGGCGGACGTTCCTCCGCCCGCGAGACCGTCGGTCGTGTCGCCGCCGGCGCCGTGGCGAAAAAAATCCTCACGCACGCCGGCCCCGTCGAGATCCGCGCCTACGTCACGCACGTCCATCACCTCGCCGCGCCGTCCCTCGACCACTTTCCCACGCTGGCCGAGGTCGAGGCTAACCCCGTGCGGTGTCCGCACGGTCCGACCGCGGAGAAGATGATCGCGTTGATCGAGCGCGTCCGCGCCGAGGGCGATTCCGTCGGCGGCATCATCGAATGCCGCGTGCGCGGCGTGCCGGCGGGCCTCGGCGAGCCGGTCTTCGACCGCCTCGAAGCCGATCTCGCCAAGGCCATGCTCTCGCTGCCGGCGACGAAGGGCTTCGAGATCGGCAGCGGATTTACCGGCACGTTGCTCAAGGGCTCGCAGCACAATGACCCCTTCATCGTGCGCGATGGCGTCGTCCACACCTCCTCCAACAAATCCGGCGGTGTCCAGGGCGGCATCAGCAACGGCGAGGAGATCATCTTCCGCGTCGCCTTCAAACCCACGGCCACGATCCTGCAGAACCAAGCCACGGTCGACGTGCATGGTCAGCCGACCGAGCTTCACGCGCGCGGCCGCCACGATCCCTGCGTGTTGCCGCGCGCGGTCGTCATGGTCGAGGCCATGGCTGCACTCGTCCTCACCGACCACTGGATGCGTCATGCGGCGCAGAACCGCACCTTCACGTTCTGACTTGTCGGGCCGCTGCGCCCGGTTTCCTTCGCCCGCATGAATCAGAGCGCCGCCTCCGTCTATTTTGTCCTCGGCTCGCCGGGCTCGGGCCGTCGCGCCTTGGTGCAGGACTTGGTCGAGAACGGTTTGTCCGCCGACACCGAGGTTCTGCTCCTGCTGGCCTCCACCGAGGATCCAGAACCGGCCGATACCGCGCTCGCTGCCCGCCAAAACGTCCGCCTCGAACGCTGGTCGTGGGATGGCACCGAGCTGCCCGACCTGAACGTGCCCGCTGGCGCGACAGTCTTCTTCTTCGCCGAATCACGCGGCGATCCAGTCACCCAAGTCGAGGCGCTCAAGCCCTGGCTCGCCCGCCATCAGGCGGAGTTGGCCCGCATTCTTTGCGTCGTCGATTGCCAGCTCGCCGAGCGCAAACCCGAGCTCGCGCTCTGGTTCGACGCCTGCATCCACTTCGCCGACGTGGTCCTGCTCACGAAGCGCGAGGGCGTGGCCAACAAGTGGCTCAGCGCCTTCATCCGCCGCTACGAGGATCAATTCTTTCCCTGCCTGTTCATCCAGCTGAAGAAGACCGGCCTGCCCAATCCTGCGATCGTGCTCGAGCCCCAGGCCCGGCGCGTCTCGCAGTATTTCGACGAGCAGGACGAATTGCCCGACATTGAGATCGAGACCGACGATGAGGAGGAAGATGAGGACGAAGGTGACGGCGTGGCGCCCGAGCCGTATTTCGAACGCAACCGCAGCGGTCGACGCGTGAAGGAGGTTCCCGACCTCCGCGCGCACCTGTGAGCGCGCTCGGAGCGGGGTAGGGCGCGCACTCCGTGCGCGCCGAGTGCCTTCGAATCAGAAAACAGCGTTCGCGGCAGGCCCAGCGGTCCCGCCCTACCGTTGGCGTCGTCGCTGCGTTTTGGTTGTCCGTCCGCTGACGATGCTCGCCTGATAGTATTCCAGTTGCACGCCCGGCGCATACGCCGCGAGCACCGCCTGCGTCGCGCTCAATTGGCTGGCGAGCGTCGGCACCTCGACCAGCACGCACCGCGTGATCGCGCGCGTGGCCGA
Organism: uncultured Opitutaceae bacterium; assembly: GCA_964475035.1. GTDB lineage: Bacteria > Verrucomicrobiota > Verrucomicrobiia > Opitutales > Opitutaceae > Didemnitutus. Next base: position 4,538 of record CAYYVB010000194.1, read on the forward strand.
TTGCGGTTGGCTCACGTTCATGAACGCGAGCGCCGACTCGAGCGGCGACAGGCTCGGGTTGTAGGCGGCGTTTTCCGCGTAGCGCCCGGGATAGACGGCGCCGTCCGCCGTGAGCACGGCTACGCCGGAGTATTGGTAGCTCGTGTCGGTCTGATACGGCGCGTAGCTCGCCTCGGCAGCGGCGAGCGCGGCGGCCACGACGGGATCGCTCGGTGCGCCACCGGCGAGCTGCAACGTGTGTTGCCCGAGTTTCGGGTCCATCAGGCCGCCCTGCACGCCGAGGTCGCTCGGACCGAACGCCTGCGGCAGGAAATCCGTCAGCGGGGCCATCGAGTAGGCGAGCGGGTTCTTCGGGTCGGACGGCAGCAGGATGTTCAACTGCTGCGCCGTCACGAGCTCGTAGAGGAATTGCCGGCAGTAACCGCACGGCGCCGCGCTGATCGCCAGCGCCTGCATACCCGCCTCGCCGCTGAGCCACGCGTTGTTGGTCGCGCACTGCTCGGCGTGGACGGTGAAACTCAGTGCCACGCGGTCGAACTCGAAGTTCGCGCCGAGATACAGGCTGCACCACGACGTGCCCGGCACGGGCATGCCGGCGGCGACGGCGCCGACCTGGTAATGCGAGACAGGCACGACGGCGTATTGCTGCGCGACGGGCAGGAGCTGCATCATCAGCGTGCCCATGTCGGCGCCGAGGATGCGACCGAACTCACGCGCTTGCTCCGCCGGGATGCGGCCATTGCCTTCCCAGAGACGGTCGATCTCGGGCCGGAGCTTGGCGGGAAAACGCGCGACGGCTTTTTTCCAGCCGGATGTGCGCGGACGGGGGCGGGCAGGGGATTTTTTCATGGTGATTTCTTGGTTGCTGGCCCGCACCGGCATTCAGCCGGAGTGGGCGCGGCGCGTCAATGCGGCGCCCGTCGCAAAATCCCTTGCCCGAATTTCGGCCGCGGACTTGCGGCAGGGAGCGCTACACTGGCAGCATGATCCAGCTCGCCTCACTTCCTCCTGCCGTGCCGACCGCTCTCCCGCCCGCGTTGCCCAGCTTTCGCACGATGTATCGCGCCATCATGCGGCGCGACGCGGCCTACGAGGGTGTGTTCTTCACCTGCGTGAAGACGACGGGGATTTTCTGCCGCCCCACCTGCCGCGCCAAGCCCGCCAAGCCCGGGAACGTCACCTTCGTGCCCACCGTCGGCGAAGCGCTCCACGCGGGTTTTCGCGCCTGCAAACTCTGCCGCCCGATGGATTCCACCAAACCCGTGCCGCGCTTGGTCGAGCAACTGCGCCGGCTGGTGGAACAGGACCCGACCGGCCGGTTGTCCGACAAGGACCTCGTCGCGCAGGGCATCGAACCCTCGACCGCGCGCCGCCAGTTCAAGGCCTATCACGGCATGACCTTCCACGCCTACCAGCGCGCCCGGCGCATGGGGCTCGCCCTGCGCGATGTGCAGCGCGGCAAGCCGGTGGTCGAGGTGCAGGCCGACCGCGGCGATGAGTCGACCAGCGGGTTCCGCGACGCCTTCACCCGCGTCTTCGGCGCGACCCCGCGCGGCGCCACCTCCGCCACGGCCCTGCTCGCGCGACGCATCGAGACGCCGCTCGGCACAATGCTCGCGATCGCTGACGACCGTGCGTTGCGGCTGCTCGAGTTCGTCGACCGCCTCAGTCTCGAGCGCGAGCTCCTCGGCCTGCGCCGCCGGCTCAAGTGCGTGGTGGTCCCCGGCAACAACGCCGTGCTCGACGCCACCGCCGCGCAGCTCGCGCGCTACTTTGCGGGCGAGTCGCTCGCCTTCGATCTGCCGGTCGATCCCGTCGGCTCGGATTTCCAGCACAAGGTCTGGTCCGAGTTGCGCCGCATCCCGCCCGGGAACACACGCAGCTATGCCGAGATGGCGGGCCGCGTCGGCGTGCCGAAGGCCGCGCGCGCCATCGGCCGCGCCAACGGCTCGAAC
>CAYYVB010000195.1:0-6446 GCA_964475035.1 uncultured Opitutaceae bacterium
TGCAGCCATCCTTGCCCTTGCAACCGTCTTTGCCTTTGCAGCCGTCTTTGCCTTTGCAGCCGTCCTTGCCCTTACAGCCATCCTTGCCCTTACAGCCGTCTTTGCCCTTGCAGGAGTCCTTGCCCTTTTCATCGCCGCTGACGGCGGCGGTGCCGGGCTGGTGGGTGGAGGCGGAGGCTTTGACGGCGAGGGCGCCGGCGTAGAGGCCGGCGAGAGCGGCGGCCACGATGATCGTGCGAGTGGATTTGTTCATGGGGAGTTAGTCGGGGGTTCGTCGCCGTGCCGATGGCACCGTGCCCCGGCGTGGATTCAGCGGCGACGGAGTAGGAACCCTGAACGCACGCGATATTCCCGGAAAATACAGCGTCTCTCAACTTCCGAGTCGACGCGGACCGAAGTCGGCGCGCGTTCGGGCGGCGCCGCTCAGATCACCCGGTCGTGCAGCGGCTGGCCGCTGATGAAGCGCCGGAGGTTATCCGTGAAATGCCGGACGAGGTTTTCGTCCTGCGCGCGGTGGCCGCCGGCAAGGTGCGGCGTGAGATGGCAGCGCGGCTCGTCCCAGAGCGGATGCTCGGGCGGCAGCGGCTCGGGATCGAGCGCGTCGAGGAAGGCACCGCCGAGGCTCCCGCTGCGCAACGCCGCGAGCAACGCATCCTGATCGACGGTCGAGCCGCGGCCGATGTTGTAGAAAAATGCGCCCCGCCGCAGCGCGGTGAAGAACGCCGTGTTGCAAAAACGGCGCGTGGCGGGCGAGTCGGGCAGGATGTTGACGACGTGATCGGCCAGCGGCAGCACGCCGGCAACTTCGGCATCGCGCACCATCTCGATGCCTTCGTCGCCCCGCGGCGAGCGGCGCACGCCGATGACGCGGCAGCGAAACGGCGCGAGCAGTTCCGCCAGGCGGCGGCCGATGGCGCCGTAGCCGAGGAGGACGACCGTCTTGCCGGCGAGCATCTCGATCGCATAGCGGCCCTCGAGGTAGTTCCAGGCGCGCGGGCCCTGCTGGTTCAGGATGTAGCCGGGCAGATCACGCGTGAAGGCGAGCATCATCGCCAGCGCGTGTTCGGCGCAGGGATCCGCGAAGACGCCCGAGGCGTTGGTGACGACCGTGCCGCGCGCGCGCATGGCGGCGCGGAATTCTTCGGTGTCGTAGCGCGTGTAGCCGGCCGTGGAGATGGACACCCAGCGCAGGCGCGCGTTGGCGATGACGTCGTGCGGGGCGGGCTGGCCGTAAGCGATGTCGGCCTCGGCGAGCGCGGGATCGGTGAAACCGGGCTGCAGGACGGAGCGGGAGGAATACGCGGATTGAATGATGCGGCAACCGAGCCGGGCGAGGCTGTCGTAGAACAGTTCGCGCGCACCGGGACGGAGTTCGTGGTTGGCCCAGACCGTGAGACTCATGCGACGTCCATGACGCCGCCGCGGGCAAAGCGCGGCAAGCGCTATCCGACGACGAGGGAGCAGGACCCTTGAAAGACAGCCAGGCACGCGACGAAACGTGCCGCAGGCGCTCAAAATCCCGGGCAGGCCGCCCGCGCGGAATCGGCACGAAGCGCGATGCCCGGGCAGGCAAATCGACCCCTTGCGCGCCTGGCGGCGGCGCCATCACCGCCAGACTGGCCGGTGGTGCGGTGCCATATTACGCAGGATTGCGTAAGGCCGGCCGGGCGCACTCGTTGACCGGACGCCGGAAAAACCCCAGCTTGCGTGGATGCAACCAAGGAAGGCCGCTCCCCTCGAAACGCATCCAGGGCGGCTGTTCGGCCGGTTCGGACTCGCCCTCGGGCTCTTGCTCTGCGCCGCGCTCGCCGGACGGGCCGCGGACACGGGCAGTTTGTTCCACCCGGAGGCGGGTCGGCCCGCGCTGCGCACCTACGCGCCGGAAGTCTACGGCAGCAATTCGCAGGTATGGGCCATGATCCAACGCGCGGACGGCGTGCGCTACTTCGGCTGCTACGGCGGCGTGGTGGAATTCGACGGCACCGCGTGGCGCGCACTCAACACCACGCTCGGCTCCTTCCGCGGCTTCGCGGCGACACCGGACGGGCGAATCCATTACACGGCGTCGGCCGACGTCGGCTGGATTGAGGAGGCGCCGGACGGGCGGATGCAACTGCGCTCGATGCTGGCCGAGATCCCGGCCGAACTCGGGCCCGCCGGTCCTTTCGCCGAACTCGTCGTGCACCGCGGGCAGTTGCATCTCTCCACCACGCGCGGCGTCGTGCGTTGGGACGGTCAGAAATTCGACCGCACCTGGAAGCTCCCGGGCGAATCCACCGCGCGCCTCACCGCCGTGGGCGACCGGCTCTGGTTCCGCCGCATGGGCGCAGCGGAGATCCTGGAATTGCGCGGCGACGAGTGGGTCAAGGTCGTCGACGATCCGCGTCTGGCGGGCCAACCCGTGCACTTCGTCCTCACCGACGCGGCCGGCCGGCCCGTGCTGGGCGTCGAGAAGCAGGGCCTGCTCCGCCTCGGCGAGGACGGGCGCCTCACCCCGCTGGAGTCGCCCGCGCAGGGCGTGCTCGCGCAGGCGCAACTTTATTGCGGGCTCAGACTCGCGGACGGTTCGCTCGCGGTGGGCACCTTCAGCGACGGTCTGATCCTGATTTCACCCGACGGGGCAAGCGCGCGGCAGTTGACGATGCGGGACGGCCTGCCGAGCAACCTCGTCCAAGGCCTCGGCACGGATCGCGGCGGCCGCCTCTGGATCTGCACCTACAACGGCATCGCCACCCTCGAGTGGCCGCCGCTCTTCACGGTGTTCGACCGTCGCGACGGTCTCGACGCGTCGATGGTGCGTTCGCTGCGGCGCCATGACGAGCGCATGATTGTCGGCGGCATCGGCGGCGTCTGGGAGGTCGAGCCCGTGCCCGCCGGCTCGTTGCTCCCGCCGCAACTGCGCCGCATCTCGGCGCGGCACGTCATCAACTCCGATCCTGTCGCGCACACCACGGGCCTGATCCACGGCGGACAGGGCGGCCTGCTCACGCTCCGCGCCGGCCAGACCGAGGTGCTGCTCGCGATCCAAGACAACATCATCTTTCTCCAGCGCTCCACGGACAACCCCGACCGCCTCATCCTCGCCGGCCAGCGCGGCGTCGGCAGCGCGCTCTATGAAAATGGCGCCTGGCGACTCGAAGGCTACGCCCGCGGTTCAGGCACCGCGTCGATCGTGCGCCAGACCGCCGACGGCACGCTTTGGGCGCGCGGCATCACCGGAGACGGGTGGCGCATCCGTTTCGACCGCCGGCCCGACGGCACGCCGGATTGGGAATCGGCGCGCTATACGGAATTCGCGACGATCCCCGGCTGGCCGGCGGAGAAGACCAACGACTGGAACATCTCCGTCACGGCCAAAGGACTCATGGCCTTCACGGCCCAAGGCGTGCTGACCTACGACGCCGCGTCCGAACGCTTCGTGCCGGACACGCAGCTCGACCGCTCGCTCACGCCGGAGGGCGCGCTCTACACCCTGCACGACGATGCGCAGGGCATCTGGGGTGCGGTGTTTCCCGATGGCCGGCGGCCGGGCGGACGCAAGGCGATGGGGCGTTTTGTCTTCGGCGCGGATGGCCGGGCGAGCTGGGTGCCGTTGGACGAGGACATCGCCCGCACGCTCGGCGCGCTCGCCGCGCATGAAGTCGTGCCGGACTCACGGCATCCCGGGATCTACTGGCTGCGCGGCCTCGACGCCGTCATGCGGCTCGACGGCACGCGCCTCACGCCGCCGCCACCACCCGCAGCGCCGCTGCTCCGCGGCTGGGAGCGGGGCGAAGAAGCACTCGCGCTGCCCGCCGCGAACGCGCGACCGGAATTCGCATGGGCGAACGAATCGCTCGTGTTCCGCTTCGCCTCGCCTTGGTCCGAGCCGGGCACGAGCCGCTTCGAACACCGCCTGCTCGGCCTCACGGAGCAATGGACGAAAGCCTCGGGCGAGAGCAGCGCGCGCTTCACGGGCCTGCCGGCCGGCGAATACACCTTCGAGGTGCGCGAGCGCGACGCGCAGGGGCGCACGAGTCCGGTGCGGCAGGTCGCCTTCACCATCCTGCCGCCATGGTGGCAGACGCCGTGGGCCTGGATCGGCTACGCGACGTTCATCGTCGCCGTGTTCGGCCTCATCTACGGTGTGCGCGTCGCCGCGCTCAACCGCCGCCGCCGCCAGCTCGAGACCATCGTGCGGGAGCGCACCGCCGAACTCGCCACCGCGCGCGACGAGGCCGAGAAGGCCAGCCGCGCCAAGAGCACCTTCCTCGCGCACATGAGCCACGAGCTGCGCACGCCGCTCAACGGCATCATCGGCTACGCGCAGGTCCTGCTCAAGGACACCGGCGTCTCCGGCACGCAGCGCGAGCGCGTCAACATCGTCCACACTTCCGGTCTGCACCTGTTGCGGATGATCAACGAGGTGCTCGATTTCTCCAAGATCGAGGCCGGCAAGATCGAGCGCCGCGACGAGACATTCCATTTGGGGCAACTGCTGCGCGAACTCGCCGTCGCGCACGAATCCGCCGCGCAGGGCCGCGGCCTCGCCTTCGCCCTCGAACTGCCGGACGGCGAACCCGACCACGTCAGCGGCGACGCGCAGAAGCTCCGCCAGATCCTCGACAACCTGCTTTCCAACGCCGTGAAGTTCACGCCGCAAGGTCGTGTGACGCTGCGCGTCGATTGCGGCAGCACGGGCGAGGCGGGATTCGGCGAGCCCGCCCGGCACCCAAGCCACTGGTGTTTCACCGTCGCCGACACCGGCGTCGGCATGGACACCGACGATCAGGCGCGGCTGTTCCAACCCTTCGAGCAGGCGCGCTCCGGCCGGCCGACCGAGCCTGGCACCGGCCTCGGCCTCGCCATCACCCAACGCCTCGTGCGCCTGCTCGGCGGCGACCTGCAGGTCGAGAGTGCGCCCCGGCAAGGCACGACGTTCCGTTTTGCACTCGCACTGCCCGCCGTCACGGCGCCGCGCTCCGCCAGCCGCTCGCCCTTTCCCGTCACCGGTTACACGGGTCCGCGCCGGCGCATTGTCGTGGTCGACGACCACGCGATCAACCGCTCGCTGTTGCGCGACCTGCTGGCGCCGCTCGGGTTCGACATCGTCGAGTTCGATTCCGCCGAGGCCATGCTGGCGGTCGCGCCCGGCGGGGTCGTCGCCGACCTCGCGTTCCTCGACGTGAAATTGCCCGGCATCGACGGCCTCGAACTGGCGCGGCGCCTGCGCCAGCGGACCGACACGGAACGCCTCCCCATCGTGTTCACCTCGGCCTCCGTGCTGACTTTCGACTACGTGGCGGCCGAGCGGATCGGTTGCGCCGGGTTTTTGCCCAAGCCTTTCGCCGAGGCGCAACTGCACGCGCTGCTCCGCCAGACCCTGCGCCTCGAGTGGCGCGCCGCCCCGGCGGTGTCGCCGGCAACCGCCGACCCGGCCGACCCCGCACCGCGGGAGACGATCGCCGCGTTGCTCGCCCTCGCGGAGTCGGGCGACATCGCCGCGCTGCGCGCCGCGGTGTCCGCCGCACTCCAGACGCATCCCGGAAACGTGACGCTCAAGCAGGTTGAAACCGCCGCAGCCTCCTACCAGCTTGAGGCCGTGCGCCAGCTTCTGCGCAGCGCCCCCACCGCATGAAGACCCCCACCGTCCTCGTCGTCGACGACACCCCGGCCAACCTCGGCGTCGTGCTCGAATCCCTCGGCAGCGCCGGTCTCCGCGTGCTCATGGCGGAGAACGGCGACCGCGCGCTCGATCTGCTGTCGCGCCAAGCCGTCGATCTCGTGCTGCTCGACGTGATGATGCCGGGCAAGGACGGCTTCGCGACCTTCGCCGCGATCCAGGCGCACGCGGAGTGGGCGGAAGTGCCCGTGCTCTTCATGACCGCGGTCGACGATCCCGCGCAAAAAGTCCGCGCGCTCGAGGCCGGCGCGGTCGACTACATCAGCAAGCCCGTGCACCCGCCCGAGGTGCTCGCGCGCGTGCGCACGCACCTCGAGCTCCGCGCCGCCCGCCGCGAACTCGAGCGCAAGAACGCCGCGCTCGAAGCCGAGATCGCGATGCGCAGCGACGCCGAGGCGCAGCTCGCGCAATCGCTCGACCGCGCGCTGCTCGTCGCCGACGCCGAGGGCCGCGTCGTCTTCCAGACGCTCCGCGCCACGCATCTGCTGCACAAACACCTGCCCGCACACACGCCGGGGCGGCTGCCGGCGGAGTTGCGCAGCGGCGACAAGTTCGCGGGCAAGTCCGGCACGCTGCTCGTGCGCCGTTTCGCCGGGGCCGGCGGCGACCCGCTGACGGTTTATCAGCTCGCGGAGGAATCCGCGCCGCCGGGACCGGCGGAACTGACCGCGCTCGGGCTGACGCCGCGGCAGGCGGAAGTGCTTTACTGGATCGCGCAGGGGAAGACGAACGGCGAGACGGCCGTCATCCTCGGCACGAGCCCGCGCACGATCGACAAGCACGT
>CAYYVB010000196.1:0-6440 GCA_964475035.1 uncultured Opitutaceae bacterium
GGCGTCAGCAGCACCGCGCTGCTCGTCAGCGTGCTGCGCCGCCTCGGCCTGTCGCCGCGCTACTACGTGCCGCGCCGGCTCGAGGAGGGTTACGGCCTGACCCGCTCGGCGCTCGACCGCGCGCTCGCCGACGGACCCAAGCCCGACCTCTTCATCGCGCTCGATTGCGGCACGAATTCCGCCGATGAGATCGCGCACCTGCGCGCTCTCGGCATCGACGTGCTCGTCGTCGACCACCACCGGCCGAAGGAGACGCCCACGCTCGACGCGTTGCTGATCAACCCGCATTGCGACCCGCGCGAAGGCGACGAGGCCTGGCGCCACCTCTGCACCGTCGGCCTCGTCTTCAAGCTGCTGCACGGCTTGCTCAAGCAGCTCCGCGCGGACAATCATCCGGGCGTGATGGACATCCGCCTGCGCGACTATCTCGACCTCGTTGCTCTTGGCACCATCGCCGACCTCGTGCCGCTGGTCGGGGAGAACCGCATCTTCGCCCGCCATGGTCTGCAGGAACTCGCGCGCACGCAGCGCTGCGGCCTGCGCGCCCTGATGCAGGTCGCCGCGCTCAAGCCCGAGAACGGGCTCGCGCCGGTCGACATCTCGTTCCGCCTCGGCCCGCGCATCAACGCCAGCGGCCGGCTCGCCGACGCCGCGCTGTCCGTCGACCTGTTGCTCAGCGAGGACCCCGATTTCTGCACCGCCACGGCGCGCCAGCTCGACGACCTCAACCGCGAGCGGCAGGACATCGAGCGCCAGATCACCGAGCAGGCCGAGCGCAGCGTCGACACCGAGTTCGCCGATTCGTGCGGCCTCGTGCTCTTCGACGAGGCTTGGCATCCCGGCGTCGTCGGCATCGTGGCCGGCCGCATCTCGCGCAAATACAACCGTCCCGCCATCGTCCTCGGCAACGAGGGCGAGTTCGCCAAAGGCTCGGGCCGCGGCGTCGCGGGCGTGAACCTCGTCGACCTGCTCGGCGCGTGCTCCGGTTGCCTCGAAACTTGGGGCGGCCATCCGATGGCGGTCGGCATCTCGCTCCGCAAGCCACGCATCGGTGAGTTTCGCGAACAGTTCAACGCTGTCATCCGCAATCTGCGCGGCATCGATGCGTGCGAGCCGACGCTCGAGCTCGCCGGCTGGCTCGATGGCGCGCAGATCGGCGAGGCGCTGATGGACGAGTTGGAGCAATTGCACCCGTTCGGTCAGGGCAACCCCGAGCCGGTCTTCGGCGTGCGTGGTGTGCGCCTGCGGCACCGGCCCGAGGTATTCAAGGAGCAGCATTTCCGCTTTACCGCCGACGATGGCACGGGCCGCCGCCTCAGCGGCGTGGCGTGGAAACTCGCGCAAAATCTCCCTCCGGTCGGCGAGCCGCTGGAACTCGCGGTGCAGCTCAATTGGAACTACTACGGCGGGCGAAAAATGCTCCAATTGGAGCTCCTGGACTGGCGTCGCGCGGCCGAGTGAGCCGGTGAAAAATTCTGCTTGCGCAGGCTGCGCGAAGTTCGCTTAGTTCGCCGCTCTGTTACGCAGCCGTAGCTCAATTGGATAGAGCATCTGACTACGGATCAGAAGGTTTGGGGTTCGACTCCCTACGGCTGCGCCACTTACCGCCGGTCTTCGGACCGGCGGTTTTTGTTTCCCCCTGAAGCGGAAGTGTTTTTGACTCCGCGCCATGTCTTCGTCCGCGTCGCGACTCACCGCGCTTCTCTTCACCCCCGGCACGCGGCCGGAGCGTTTCGAGAAGACCATCGCGAGCGGCGCCGACGGCATCATCATCGACCTCGAGGACGCCGTGCCGGCCCCGGAAAAGGACCGCGTGCGTGGCGAGGTCATCGCCTGGCTGAAGCAGCACTGCCGGGTGGGGCAGGCGCCCTTCGTCACCGCCGTGCGGATCAACGACCTCCGCTCCGCGCACGGCCGCGCCGACCTCGACGCGCTCAACGCCGCCGCGCTCCGCCTCGACGCCGTCGTGGTGCCCAAGGTCGAGTCCGCCGCCGAGGTGCAACTCGCCGCGCGCCAGCTCTTCGGCGCGCCGAAGCTCATTTGCCTGATCGAGACCGTGCTCGGCGTGCGCTTTGCGCCCGAGATCGCCGCCGCGTCGCCGCAGGTCGCGGCGCTGGCCTTCGGGGGCTTCGATCTTTCCGCCGAGACGGGCGGCGAACCGACTTGGGATGCGCTGCTCTGGCCGCGCACGCAGGTCGTGCACGCCTGCACTGCCGCCGGCGTGCTCGCGCTCGATCAGCCGTTCATCGACTTGGAGAACGCCGCTGCGCTCGAAGCCGAGTGCGCGCGCGTCCGTTCGCTCGGTTTTTCCGGCAAGCTCGCCATCCACCCGAAGCAGTGCGCGCCGATCAAGGCGGCGTTCCAGCCGACCGCCGCGCAGGTCGAGCGCGCGCGGCGCATCGTCCGCGAGTTCGAGGCGGCCAAGGGCAACGTCGCCGCCATCGACGGCCAGATGATCGACGTGCCGATGTATCGCTCCGCGCAGCGCGTGCTGCAGCGGGCGGGGGAATGATTCCGATGAGCCACTTCAGCGCCTACGTCAAAACCGGGGAGAACCGCTACCGCGAGCGCTTCGGGCTCGATTTCGAGCAGTTCGCGGTCGGGCAGAGATTCAAACACCGCCCCGGCCTCACGCTCTCGCAGCAGGACAGCCGCGACGAGTGCCTCGACACCATCAACCAGCAGATGCTGCACTTCGACGAGCAGTTCGCGTCGCACGGCGAGTGGAAGAAATGCCTGATGGACTCGACCCTCACGACCAAGGTCGTGATCGGCATGACGTGGAAGACCTTCGCGAAGCGCGTGCAATTGCTCGGCTTTGACGAGATCACGCTGGTGAAGCCGATGTTCGGCGGCGACACGGTCTACGCCGAGTCGGAGATCCTCGAAAAGGCCGATCACCCGGAGACGCCGAACGCCGGCCGCCTCAAGGTGCGCACCATCGGCCTCAACCAACGCGGCGAGCAGGTCGCCCACCTCGTCTACGACGTGCTCATCGCGCGCGCCGGGCACGACGATTTCACGCGGGTGGATTACTGACCATGAACCGCCACGCCTCTCACGTCGAAGTCGAGCCCGGGGTTTTCCTCGAGCGCATGGGCCTGTTCTTCGACGACGTCATCGTCGGCGAGACCTACGAACACCGCCCGGGCAAGACTTTCACCGCCGAGGAAAGCATGACGCACACGCTGCGCGCGCTCGACCAGACGCCGGCGCTGACCGACCTGCATTTTCATCACCGCACCAGCCACGGCCCGCTGCCGATCAACCCGCTGCACGTCCTCGCCGTGTTGACCGGCATGATGACGAAGACCTTTTCCAAGATCGTCGCCAACCTCGCGTGGAAGAACGTGAAGTTCCACGGCCCCGTGCGCGCCGGCGACACTGTCTACGCCGAGTCGACTGTGCTCGAGAAGCGCGAGTCGAAGTCGCGTCCCGGCCAAGGCATCATCCACGTCCGCACCACGGCGAAGACGCACGACGGGCGGCTCGTCTGCACCTTCGAGCGGATGATCCTCATCTACGGCCGCGGCCAGGGCCCCTACGACGCGGCCGGCTACTGATCTCCCTTCCCATGAGCCAACTCATCGAATGCGTTCCCAATTTCAGTGAAGGCCGCGACGCCGCGGTCATCCAACAGATCACCGACGAGATCGCCGCCGTCGAGGGCGTGAAGCTCCTCAACGTCGACCCGGGCAAGGCCACGAACCGCACGGTCGTGACCTTCGTCGGCGCGCCCGCCGCCGTGATCGAGGCGGCCTTCCGCGCGATCAAGAAGGCCGGCGAGGTCATCGACATGGCCAAGCACAAGGGCGAGCACCCGCGCATGGGCGCGACCGACGTGTGCCCGCTCATCCCGATCGCGAACATCTCGATGGAGGAGACCGCCGAATGGTCGCGCAAACTTGCCGAGCGCGTGGGCCGCGAGCTGAACCTGCCCGTCTACCTCTACGAATCCGCCCAGCCGAACCCGGCGCGCAAGAATCTCTCCGTCATCCGCGCGGGCGAATACGAGGGCTTCGCGAAGAAGATCAAGCAGCCGGAATGGAAACCGGACTTCGGCCCCGCCGAGTTCGACGCGAAGCGCGGCGCGACCGTCATCGGCGCGCGCGATTTCCTCATCGCCTACAACGTCAACCTCAACACCACGTCCACGCGCCGCGCCAACGCCGTGGCCTTCGACGTGCGCGAGGCCGGCCGCCCGAAGAAGGACGCGCAGGGCAACGTCGTGAAGGACGCCGACGGCAAGCCGGTGAACATCCCCGGCACGCTCAAGAGCGTGAAGGCCATCGGCTGGTTCATCGAGGAATACGGCGTCGCCCAGCTTTCGATGAACCTCACAAACATCCGCGTCACGCCGCTGCACGTGGCGTTCGACGAGGTGTGCCGCGCCGCGCAGGAGCGCGGGTTGCGCGTCACGGGTTCGGAACTCGTCGGCCTGGTGCCGCTACAATCGCTGCTCGACGCGGGCCGCTATTTCCTGCGCAAACAGAAGCGCTCGGTCGGCGTGTCCGAAAAGGAGCTGATCAAGATCGCGATCCGTTCGCTCGGCCTGAACGAGCTAGCCCCCTTCAAGCCCGAGGAGCGCGTCATCGAGTATCTCCTCCGCGATCCGTCGCAGGCGAAGCTCGTGCGCATGGACCTGCGCGCCTTCGCGGACGAGACCGCGAGCGAGAGCCCCGCGCCCGGCGGCGGCTCCATCTCCGCCTACGTCGGCGCGCTCGGCGCCGCGCTGGGCACGATGGTGGCGAATCTCTCCTCGCACAAAGCCGGCTGGGACGAGCGTTGGGAGGAATTCTCCGACTGGGCCGAAAAAGGCCAGAAGCTGAAGGACGAGCTGCTCGCGCTCGTCGACGAGGACACCGCCGCCTTCAACCGCATCATGGCCGCGTTCGGCCTGCCCAAGGGCACCGACGCCGAGAAGGCCGCCCGCACCGCCGCGATCCAAGACGCCACGCGCAAGGCGATCGAGGTGCCGTTCCGCGTCATGCAGCTCTCGTGCGACGCCCTGCCGCTTGCCGTGGCGATGGCCGAGAAGGGCAACCCGAACTCCGTCTCCGACGCCGGCGTCGGTGCGCTCTGCGCCCGCGCCGCCGTGCAAGGCGCCTACCTCAACGTCCGCATCAATGTGAAAGGTTTCGCCGACAAAGCCTACGCCGAGAAAGTCGTCCGCGAAGGCGCCGAGATCGAGGCCCGCGCCCTCGAGTTGGAGAAAAAAGCCCTCGCCGCCGTCCACGCGGCGATGTGAGCAAGCGGTCGCGGGCCTAAGTTGAAGGCGTGGTCGCCAAACCCCGCCTTCAGGTCGGATCAGTTCATTACTCGTCCCGCAACGCGATCAACGGATCGATCCGAGCTGCGCGCCGCGCAGGCAAGTAGCTTGCGATCAGCGCCACGGCGATGAGCACGAGGGCGACGACGGCATAGACCAGCGGATCGGTGGGCTTTACGTTGAACAGGAGCGTCGTCATGGAGCGGCTGAGGAAGAACGCGCCGACGAGGCCGATGACCACGCCCACGCCGCTCTTCCACAGGCCCTGCTTGAGGATGAGTCCGATGATCTGGCCCTGGGCGGCGCCGATGGCGGAGCGCACGCCGATCTCGCGGGTGCGCTGCGAGACGTCGTAGGCGAGGACGCCGTAGATGCCGAGGGCCGAGAGGAACAGCGCCAAGCCCGCGAAAGCCGCAAGCAGCAGCATGACCGCGCGACGGTTGTCGAAGGAGCCGCCGATCGCCTGCTCGAGCGTGCCGGTGTCGTAGAGCGCGATGCCCGGGTCGATGGCACGGATTTTCTCCCGCAACGCGGTGATCGCATCACCGGTCGAGCGGGTCGTGCGCAGGAAGAGCACCATGCCGGCGGGGCGGCCGCCTTGGAGCACTTGGTAGATGAAGGGATTGCCGCTCTTCTCCTCGACACCGTTGTGCGGCACGTCCTTGACGATGCCGATGATGACCGGCCAATCCTCGGGCTTCTCCGGCGGCGGGCCGAAGACGAAGCGGCCGCCGAGGGCGTTGCCGTCGGGGAAGTAGCGCTTGCCGAAACTCTCATCGACGACGAACTGCCGCAGGGTCGGCGCCATGTCGGCGTCGGTGTAGTAGCGGCCGGCAAGCAGCGGGATGCCGAGCGTCTCGAAATAGCCCGGCGTAACGATGATGCGGAACGCGCCCGGCTGCGGCGAGCCGGGCGGCAACGTGTCGCGCTCGAGCGTGAAGGCGTTGATCGGCAGGCCGCCTTGGAAGGGCGTGGCGGAGGAGAGGGAAACGTGCGTCACGCCCGGGATCTCGCGCATGGCCTGCTGCACGCGATCGCGGATGGAATTCGCCGCCTCGTCGCTGGCGCGATGCTGGCGCGGCAGGGCGATGCGCGCGGTGACGACGCCCTGCGGATTGAGACCGGTGTCGACCTTGATCGCCTGCGCGAAGCTGTGCACGAGCAGGCCGGC
>CAYYVB010000197.1:0-6419 GCA_964475035.1 uncultured Opitutaceae bacterium
TCGAGGCGCAGGCGCTGCGCTTCGCCGTCTCGCCGTGGCAATTGCTCACACGCCGTCGCCTCGCCGTCGACGCCGTCGAGGCGCGCGACCTCCAGCTCACGGCCCGCGTCAGCGATGGACCGTCGACGCCCTTCGGCGGCCTGCTCGAGCAACTGCAGGCGCCGCTCGACTGGGCCGTCACGCAGGCGGAGGTCGAAGGCCGTTTCATCCTCGAACATGCCGGCGCCGAACCGTTGGCCGCGCGCTTCAAGGTGTCCGGCCGCGACTTATCCGCCGAGAAACCCGGCGAGGTCGCGGTGGAATTCTCTGCTCCCGGCGAGGTCGTCGCGGGCTGGGCGGGCGAATGGAAATTCACCGGCACGCTGACCTACCTGCCCGGCCGCGACGGCCGCCTGCAACAGGCGGATCTGCGCGGCACGCTGCAGCCGGCGACCAGCGCCGATTACTTTTTGCCGCCGCTCGCCTGCACGCTGCGCGTGACCGCCACACCCGCCGGCGAGGATTACACGCTGACGCTGGCTCCGGCCGCGGCGGATATTCCGGCGCTGACGGCGCGACTCGACGCGGCGTTCACGCGCGCGGCCGGTCGCGTCGCGGGCGATTGGGAATTCCAGACCGGTCGCGGCCTCGCCGCGCGCGTGCTGCGGCGCGACACGTTGCCCGAGGTCAGCGCGCACGGGCGCGGCAAGTTCAGCGCCGACGCCACCGGCGATGATGTCGCGGCGGAGGGAGAGATCGGTTTCCACGGCGCGGGCTGGGGCCAACTCGCGCCTGAACTTGCCGCCCTCGGTGCGGCGGAGGGGAAGAACACTTTCGCCATCACGCGGCACGGCGGCACGTGGCGGCTCGAACGCTTCGACGCCGCGCTCGCCGTCGCCGACAGCGAGGCGCGCATGCGTTTCACGGCGCTGCGGCCGCAACCGGTGCTGCCCTTCGCCGCCTCGGCCGAACCGTGGGCGCGGCTCGAAGTCGCCGGCCTGCCGCTCGAGTGGGCGCGACCGTTCCTGCCCGGCGTGACGCTCACCGGCGGCGTGTTGCACGGCGCGTGGCTCGCGCACACGCCGACGGCGGAAGAGCTGCGGCTCGCGCCGGAGCGGCCGGTGACGACCGGGCGGTTCGAGGTCGCACACGCCGCCCTGCCCGCCGTGCAGCCGTTGGAACTTTCGCTCGCCCCGCACCTGCGCCTCACGCTCGACCAGGCGGAACTGGAGCTGCGCGCCCTGCGTCTCGCGTTCGTGCAGGGGGATTTCGTCGAGCTCAACGTCGCGAGCACCGTGGACTACGCGAAACTCGAGGCGAGGCTCACCGTCGACTGGACGGCTGCCCTGCCCTCGCTGCTCGCTGGGCCGGAGAAACCCGTGCCCTTCGACTTCGCCGGTCGCGTCACCGCGACGGCGAGCGACCGCGCCGTGCATCTCGAAACGGCTTCACTCACAGCGCGTCAGCCGGAGATCGCCGAACCGGTGTTCACCGCCTCGTTGCTGGCGCCGGTGCACTATCACCTCGCGGATGAACGCCTCGAAGCACCTGCAGAGATCGGCACGTTCAGCGCCCGCGAGCTCCCGCTGGCGTGGCTCGGACGCTTCGTGCCCGGCTTCGCGCTCGACGGCACGCTCGAGCGTGGCACGGGCGTGATCGGTCTCGCTGAGGGAAAGCTCACATTGCACACGCGCTCAGCGTGGGCGTGGCGCAGCGTGACCGTCGCTCAGGACAATGTGCCGCTGGTGCAGGATTCCACGGGACAGATCACACCGGCCGCCGAGGTCGCATGGCCCATCGGTGACGTGCCGTTCTTCTCCGCCACGCTAAGCCTCGATGCGCAGGCAGCGGAGATGATGCAGGTGCGCAATCCCGCCGGGCCCTTGCGCGCCAATCTGGTCCTCGCCGGCGGACGCGACGATGCCGGCTTCCGGCTCGACACTGCGCTGATTGAGACGCGCCGCGGCGACGGCTCGCCGTTGTTCGAGCTGAACACGGTGCAGCCGATGACGTTCAAGGACGACGCGCCCGTCTCGGCCGACCTGCCCGAGTGGTTCCGCGCGCGCCTGGGCCGTGTGCCGCTGGAAATGTTCCGCGCCTGGCTCGCACCGGATGAGATCGAGGGCGAGATCGAGCCCGCGGAGTTCATCGGCCAGGCCGACTGGCCGTCGGCGACAGTCAAGGCCACGGCGCCGGTCACGGTCTCGCTGCGGCGTTACGCACAGGGCGGCGCGACGTGGCTGGAGAACGTCACGATCACGTGCGAACCCGGCATCCAGAACAGCAAGCTCGTCCACGCCGCCTACGTCGAAAACGTCCGTGCCACGCCCGCGGGGGCGAACCTCGGTTCGCTCGGCTCGGGTTACGTGATGTATTTCGGCGACAACTACGCCCTGCCGGTCTCGCTCGTCTATCAAACGCAGCTCGACGTCGCGCAGTGGCAGGAGCAGCCGGTCGCACGGCTTTTTTCGCTGCCGCCGGCGGGGCTCGTGACGACCGGCTACGAGCACGACCTGTTCAACGACAAGCAACCCGGTTTCCATTTCTCGCTCGAGCGCGTGCCGGCACCCGAGGGCGGCGCCGACCCGTTGCCGGCGCTGCGCGCCAAGGCAAAGCTCGCACCCGCGTCCGACACGACGCCCGACGAGGTGGCGATGCACATCGAGGTCGAGCTCGAGACCCAACCGCGCGTAAGCAAGGTCGAGTTCGACGCGCGCCTGAACAACCGCGACAAGAGCGTGAACGTGAACTCCACGCTGCGCGGCGACTTCGTCGACCTCGCCGCCTTCGAACGCCTCATCGCCACCACGGCGCGCGAGGAAACCGTCGCCGCGCCGGCAAAGACGGACGCGCCCGCCGGAGCCGCAACGAACGCCCCGGCCGGCGTGCTGACCGAGCAGGTCTCGTTGGAATATCCCTTCTGGCTCGTGATCCGCGGTCGCTTCGACCTCGAGCTCGGCGAGGTCGCGCGTCCGCCCTACCTCGTCCGCGACGTGCGCGGCGCGCTCGAGCTCAGCGACCGCACGCTGGCATTGCGCGACCTTTCCGGCCGCACCTTCGGCGGTTCGTGGGGCGGCGGGCTGCAGGTCGACTTCGACCGCGAGAAAGCGGCAGCTCCCTACGCGGTCGAGGGCGGCTTCCAGATCCGCGACATCGACGCCGGCGCGGTCGTGGCCGCGGTGTATCCGGAGCAATCCGCGCTCTTCTCCGGCCGGTTGGCGCTCGACACGCGAGTGACGAGCACCGGCACGCACCTCGCCAGTCTGCTGCGCAACAGCGCGGGCGAATTCGATTTCCGCGCCGACGGCGGACGTCTGCAAGTTGAGGTGCCGCACGCCAATCTCGCGTCCGCGGCGCTCGTCTTCGGCGGCGCCGTGACGTTCTCGCCGGAGATCCGCGCGCTCGGACGGTTGATCAGGAAATTCTCCGACCTGCCCGTCGAGCAGCTCCGTGCCCGCGGCCAACGCGCGCCGGACGGCCGCATCACGCTCGACGAGTTCCGTGTCGACACGCCGCAACTCCGCGTCAGCGCCACGGGCGTCGTGCCGGCGCAGGAGAAGCCGACTTTTCTCGAGCACGAGTTCGAGCTGCCGGTGACCCTCGCCGCGAAGGACGAGATCGCGGTCATCCTGAAAGGCATGCGCCTGCTGGAAAAGCAGCCCGGGGCCGAAGGATTCTTCGCGCTGAACCGCCGGCCGAAGCTGAAGGGCACGCTCGGCAACCCGGACACGTCGGAGCTGTTCGACGCCCTCGCGCACGCCGCGGACAAGTCGACGGGAACCTTCGGCCTGCTGATGCGCAAACTGCAGCGCGAAGTGGTGAAGGCGCAGGCCGCGGTGGAAAAGAAGAACGGCCGCGGGGAGTGAGGGCGACCCCGCCCTACATCAAACGTCTCACCCGGCGCTTGGCCGGCGAAGAGGGCGGACGAGGTAGTAGCCGAGGATGGCGAAGAGACCGCAGACGAGGACGAACCAGTCGCCGCGCTGCGTGTAGACGCTGGCCCGGCCGCGCCAGCGTTCGTCACGGGTGATTTCCACCGTGCGGTGGCCGCGGAAATAGACGGTGCCGTCGGTGCCGATGGCGGTATCGCGGATGTGGCCGTATTCGTCGATCCAGCCGGACCAGCCGCCGTTGCCGACGCGCAGCAGCGGGCGGCGGTTCTCGACCGCGCGGAGGACGGAGTGCGCGGCGTGTTGGTAGGCCGCGCCGCCTTCGCCGAACCACGCGTTGTTGGTCAGGACGGCGAGCACCTCGGCGCCCTGCTTCACACTGGCGCGGGCGAGGCCGGGGAAAATGTCCTCGTAGCAGATCAACGCGCCGACGCTGACGCTGCGTCCGCCGGCGGTGAGCGCGAGCGGCTGCTCGTCATAGCCCGGCTGGAAATCGCCGCCGATGGGGACGAATTTCTCGATCCAGCCGATGATGGGGCGCAGCGGCACGTATTCGCCGAAGGGCACGAGCTTGCGCTTGGCGTAGCCCGGATCCTGCAGTCCGCCGCGCGGGTCGACGGTGAAGGCGCCGTTGAACCACAACTCCTCGCCGTCGAGCGGCGACAGGCGCGTGAACACGGCGCCGAGGAGCAGCGGCGTGCCAGTGCGGTGCGAGAGCGATTCAAGCCAGAGGCGGACGTTGGGGTCGCGGTAGAGCGCCCACGGCACGACGGCTTCGGGCCAGACGACGACGTCAGGATGATCCAGCGCGGCATGTTGCGTGACCTCCTCGATCGTGCCGAGGACGGCGCGCGCCTGCGCGGGGTCCCATTTCTCGCCCTGCGGGATGTAGGGTTGGACGAGGGCGACGCGCGCGAGCTTCGTGCGCTGCTGGCCAAGCATCTCGCCGACGAGCGGGAAGGTGCAGAGCACGAGCGTGAGCAGCGCGACCATGAACTCCGGGCTGCGCCGGCTCGCACCGCGCTCGAAGAGCAGGCGGTGAATGAAGGCGGCGAGGCCGAGGTTGAGGAACGCGAGGAGGAACGACACGGCCCACGCGCCGCCGTAGGCCGCGATTTGGAGGATGACGGGGCGCTGCCACTGCGAGGCCGCGAGCGGGAGCCAGGGGAAGCCGCCGAAGATCCAGCCGCGCACCCATTCGGCGACGACCCAGAGCGCGGCGAGCGCGACAAAGCCGATGATGCGCGTGAGGACCGGTTGTCCGCGCAGGCGCGGCAGGGCCCACCACACGGCGAGGAACCACACGCCGTTGAGCAGGCCGACGAGGACGCCGATGCCGAGCATCCCGAGCCACGTGACGTTGTGCAGCCACGCCAGCAGGCCGACCCAGGCGACGACCTGCGCGCCGAGGACGGACACGGCGAAGAGCTTGAACGCCGGCGCGCGGTAGGCCCAGAGCACGGCCGGCATGAGTGCGAAGAAGGCGGCCTCGCCGACGTTGGCCGGCGGAAAGGCGATGAAGGTCAGGAGCGCCGTGAGCGCGAACACGCCGCCGCCCCACGCGAGCGCGGGATTCTTCTCCGCCCACGACGGCTCCGTGGGGAACGGCTCGTAGGGCGGGAGCGGATCGGAGGCGGTGCGCATTGCGGGAGCGGGGCCGGCCGGAGACCGGCCCTCCTTACGCGCCGTGGCAGTTCTTGAACTTCTTGCCGGAGCCGCAGGGGCACGGGTCGTTGCGGCCGACCTTCGGGGTCTCGCGGCGGATGGTGACGGCGGGAAGCTTCACTTCCTCCTCGGCCGGGGCGGAACGCGACTCGGCGGGGCCGCTGGTCGTCACGGTGGTCTGCGTGGCGGCGGCGAGCGCGGTGGGCGCGGCGGCCGGACCCTGCAGCTTCGCAGAGCGCGCGAGGATGGCGAAGAGGTTCTCGAAGGCCTCGCGGTTCGTGGCGGAGCGGAAGAGCGACGTGCAGATCTGCAGGCGCACGTTGTTCATCAACTCCTCGAAGAAGCGGTAGGCCTCGCCCTTGTATTCGGAGAGCGGGTCCTTCTGGCCGTAGCTGCGCAGGCCGATGGAGCGGCGGAGCTCCTCCATCTCGGTGAGGTGCTCCTGCCAGTGGTGGTCGATGGCGTTGATGACGATGTAGCGCTCGAGGCCGCCGAGCGACTGCGTGTCCTCGACGGATTCCTTCAGCGCGTAGGCGTCGCGGATGCGGGCGACGACCTGCTTGAGCATGGCCTCGGTGTCGCGCTGGCCCTCGAACTCGGCGACCTTGGCGCTGACGGGGAAATGCGAGTTGAGCCAGCCGACGAGAGCCTCGAGGCCGGACGAGGTCGGGCCGGCCTTGTCGCCGAAGCCCGCGGTCTCGAGACGGACGGCGACCTCTTCCTCGATCATCTCGAAGATGATGTCCTTCGCGCGCTCGGCGTGGAGGGCGCCGTTGCGGATGCCGTAGATGACCTCGCGCTGCTTGTTGAGGACGTCGTCGTATTGGAGGAGGCGCTTGCGGATGGAGAAGTTCTGCTGCTCGACCTTCTTCTGGGCGGACTCGA
>CAYYVB010000198.1:0-6417 GCA_964475035.1 uncultured Opitutaceae bacterium
AGCCACTGTAGGGGTTCGATTCTTGGCCGGGCTGAAGGGTGATGGTGTCCCAATACACATCAGCAATGTATCCGGCGTGGCTCCGACTGCCTCCGTCGCTGAAATGCGACCAGACTTCGATGGTCTCGGCTCGGGAGCCGGTGTTGATGAACACCACATCCCATAGCTGATCGTAGTATCCATCCCACGCATAGACCGTGCGGTAATTGCGGATTTCGGTGACGATCTCCGCGCGGAGCAGCGGAATGACGCTTAACAGCAGGGTAAGAGAAAAAAGTGTTTTCATGGGCGTTTACGGATTGGGCTGGATGACGTAGGGGCTGGATTCCGGCGCGCGGCCCGTCTGGAGAAGCGTGCGCGCCTGCGGGGCGTATTTGAGAATGGCAGGCGCGGCGGCGTTGAAGCTCCGTGTCACGGGCATGGCAGGCAGGTAGTAGCCATTACCTTCCTGCGTGGCGTGGATGCTGACTGCGCCGGGACCGGTGAGCGTAAGTATGCCATTCGCATAGTTCGCCGGTCCGCTGATGTTCAGCGTGACGGGCAACCCGGAAGTGCTCGTCACGTTGAGCGGGAAGCTTGCGCCCACACTTTGGTCGGCGATGGTTGGAAACTGAATCGTCTGCGCTGTTTTCGGCTCGAACAATGCGTGCACGGCGAGCGCGCGGGTGACGGTCAGCGTGATCGTCGGCGACATGCCGGCGGCGTCTCCGGTCCAACCAGCAAAGCGATGCGTCGCGTCGGACGCCCCCGTAACCGAAACGGTCGAGCCATAAGGGAAAACGCCGCCGGGCGTGACGCTGCCGCCCGCGCTGGCACTGGTGACGACCGTGAATTGTTTCGGGACAAACAGCGCCTGCACCGTGCGGTTGCGATCCATCGGCACCGCGAGCGGATTGGCGGTGCCGCCTGCATCACCGCTCCACCCGGCGAAATCATGGGCAGCATCCGGCGAAGCAATGACGGTCGCTATCGTGCCGGCGATATAGCTGCCGCCCGGTGACACGCTACCGCCCGCGCCAGCCACCGTAACGAGCGAGTATTGCACCGGCGGCGGCGCTACGACGGTGATGGCAACCGTGGCTGAGTGATACCAGCCGCTGCCGTCATTGGCTGCGGCGCGCACGTAGTAGGTGCCAAGATCCGTGAAGGTGAAAGAGGCTGATCGTGTCGAGTCCGCACCGGAGCCGATTACGCCACCTTGATACGGTTCACCGCTTGCAAAGCCGCCCTCGAAGTTCCACCGACCATCCGGGCGTTGAATATCGAGATTGTGGCTGGTGAGGTTCCCGTCCGGATCGGTGGCGCGGCTGGTGATCGTGAGCGTAGTGCCCGCTTCAATCGTCTGCGGGCCGGGTGAAAGCAGCGTGACGGTGGGCGGGTTGTTGACCGGCGCGGCAATCGTGACGGTGTGCGAAATCACCGGCGAAGTCAGGCCGCCCGCATCCACAGCCTGGGCGGTGAAGGTCGCGGTTTGCGGGCCGGAGTCGTTGGTCAGATTACCGGAGTCGCCGACCATACCGTTTCCGCCCCCCGCGAAGGCGAAGGGCTGGCCGTTCTTCCAGATATTGACCTGGGCTAAATTGCCGTCCGGGTCGGTGCCCCGCGCGGCGATGGTGTAGCTCTGCTGGTGCGCGGCACTAGGTGGCGCTGTCACCCATTGGATGGAGGGAGCACGGTTGGCGGAAACGACCGTGACGGCTACAGTCGCGGAGTGATACCAACCGCTGCTGTCGGCAGCGGCGGACCGAATATAGTAGATGCCAACGTCCGTGAAAGTGAACGAGGCGGAACGGGTGGAATCCGCACTGCTGCCAACAGGACCGCCCTGGAAGGGCTCACCGGCGGCGAACCCGCCGAAGTAGTTCCATGCGCCATCCGGGCGCTGGATGTCGAGATTGTGGTTGGTGAGGTTCCCGTCCGGGTCGGTGGCCCGACCGATAATCGTGAGCGTGGTGCCTGCCGTGATGGTCTGCGCGCCGGGCGAGATGAGCATCACCGTCGGCGGATTGTTGATCGGGGCATTGATGGTGACGACGTGGGTGATGACGGGCGAAGTCGCGCCCGCAGCGTCCACCGCCTGCGCCGTGAACGTGACGGTTCTCGGGCCGGTATCGCTCGTCCAGTTCCCGGAGTCGCCTTCGGTGCCGTTGCCGCCACCGGCGAAAGCGAATGGCTGGCCGTCTTTCCAGACGTTCACCTGAGCCAAGTTTCCGTCGCCGTCGCTGCCGCGGGTGGCAATGTAGTATCCTTGGCCGTTTGCGGCAGTCGTTGGCGAATTGATCCACGCAATGGATGGAGGTGCGTTGACCGCCGCGTTGCCTACCTGCAGATACGCCTGCAACTGCCACCAAGTAGTCCCGGATTGCGGCGCATCGTGGCCGCCACCATACCACACGCGCCAGGTTCCAGGCTCGTCCAGCACGACATCGAAACTCGCAGATCCGTCCGGCCTGTCGTTGCCGAAATGCGTCTCCTCGGCGAACCATCGACTACTCGGGCTCTCAAGTCCGACGCCATTCCATCCCTGGATGCCGTCGCTCGCGGTGGTGTGCGCTGACCAGACAGTGTATGTGCTGCCCAAGGCCGCGTTGGTGGTGGGCTGGCCAAAGGCCGCAGGTGCGAACGCAAGGGTGACGAGAAAGACAAAGTGAAGAAGGGGCTTCATTGCAGGGTAACGGTTGGATTCTCACGGATCACGAACCGGAGCGCTTCGACTCCAGGCCATGCGGTGCCGCGGTTGATGATGACGAGCCGCCCGCCGAGAATCTCCGGCGTGACATTTGCCCCGCTGTTCGCCGCCGCGGTGAAGGCGTTCGGCGTGTTGTTGTAGGAAACAAACGCCGCCTCGGTCAGATGGTTGTTGTTCACCGCGACCCGGAACTTGGGCAACACGATGCGCCGCACGCAGAGCCGGCTGGCCTGCGTCATGCCAGCGGAGCCCGCCGACCACGCGGCCAGTTGTGCGGGTGTGAGCCGATCCGACCAGTAGGCCGGCGGCTGGGCTGTGCGGTTCTCCCAATCGTTCTGCCAGAGGGCATCGAACCATGCCGCATTGTTCTCGTAAGCCGGCAGCACGAGCTGGTCGGTGCGCGCCATGAGGCTGACAAGGAGGAATCGCTGCCGGCCCGTTTCCGCCGGGGCCGCGATGAGGAGTCGCGAGTTGCCGAGCGAGTTGAACGCGATGCGAGCGAGCTCGGGCTGCACGGTCGGACTCGGAGCCGCGCCGATCTGCGGTGTGAGACCGCGCGCTCGCGCAACCTTCGTGAACCAGTCGGTTGCGCCCGTGGTGATGTAGGCCGCGCTCGTGGACGTTGAAAACACAGTCACGGTGTCGCTCGGCCCAATCGTGCCGGGGAGTGCGGCGATATTCAGGCCCGTGAGATCGCTTTGCTCAAAGGACGCAGTGATCGTGGCCGCCAGTTCGTCCAGCGACTTGATCTCCGCATCCCGTCGTCCGCGTTCGACCATCTCGCGCAACGACGGAGCGAGCGCGGCGGCCATCAGCCCGATGATGAACAGGGCGAGGATGATTTCGAGGAGGGTGAACCCGCGCAGTGCCCGCCAGAAATTTTCGCGGAGCAGCCGGCGATGGAGCAGAAAGGAATACAAAACCATGAGCTTACCTCGCGTTGAGTCCGCCCATGAGGGAGAAGAGCGGGAGAAAGAAAGAGAGGGCGATCAGCCCGACCACGCCGGTCAGAACGGCGAGAAGCGCGGGTTCGAGGAGCGCCAGCGCGGTCGCCAGCCGTTCCTTCGCGCGGCTCGCCGCGTAGTCCTCGATATGCTGGAGCGCCGCGCCGAGTTGTCCGGTGGTTTCGCCGGCCTTGAGGGCTGGCAGCACGAAGCCGGGGAAGGCATGAGGTTTCGGCAGCGAGGCATACAGCGGTTTTCCCGCCGCCACTCCGGTTCGCGCGGTCAAGAGCTGCCCGGCGAGCACAGCGTTGCCGGTCAACTCCGCGCCGGTGGCGAGGGTTTCCAAGAGTGGCAGTCCCGCCTGATGGAGCAGCCGGCAGTGGGCGGCGAAACGTGCCGTCGCCAGATGCCGCACGGTATCGCCCCACACTGGAAGGAGCAGCAACAGCCGGTCGCGCGTGAGCTTGAGCCGCGGTGTCCGCAGCGAAAATCCGATGGTGACGACGAGCGCACTCAAGCCGGCAAGCAGCCAGGGCCAATGTTCGTGCAAAGCTCCGCTGGTCGCGATCAGCGCGCGTGTCAGCCAGGGCAACGTCACGTGCAGCGAAGTGAAGATCGCCGCGAACTGCGGGACGACTCCGCCAACGAGAAACAGGATGAGGGCGGATGTCGCGACGAGCACGATGACGGGATAAATAAGCGCGCGTTTGGCGGTCTTGCGGAGTTCGTCCGCGCTCGACAGGTGCCCGGCCAGGGCGCGCAGTGCTTCGGGCAACTGCGCGGAGGCTTCGCCTGCCGCGATTACGGCGGCCAGATGCGCAGGAAACATGCGCGAGAAATACCGACATGCCGCATGGATCGGCTGCCCCTGCGCGACAGCGCGGTGGATGTGCCGGAGCATGTCGCCCAGTGGAGCCGGGCTGTCCTCTGCCAGTTGGGCAAGCGCCACGTCCGCCGTCACACCGGCTCGCAGTTGCAGCTCGAGCTGGTGCAGCACGGCAATGAAGTCCCGCACCGGCACACGCAGCCGGGCGAAGCCGGGACGCACTCGCGCAGGCTCGATGCGGACGGGCCAGAATTTCTGTGCGCGCAGCCGGGTGCGTAGTTCGTCGGCATCCGCCGCCTCGTGCGTGGCCTTCCGCGTGCGGCCGTCCGCGTCCAGAAACGTGATGGCAAAGGCGGGCATCAGGTCAGGAGCGGCGGACCCGCACGGTCTTGAAGTTCAGCGGCAGCTTGAGCGTTGTGTCCGCGCTCTTGAAAAACAGCGCCTCCGGTCCGATGTGGATGAGTTGCAGGCCCTCGACCGAATCGCCGACGCTCACCAGCCTGCCGTTGACGAGGGCACACGGCTTTGCGCCGGTGATGATCCCCTGGAGATTCAGGGTGATTTCGCGCGCGTCTGCCGGCGGTGTTCTGACGGCAAACGGGTTCACGGGCTCGCCGGCCTTCGGCAACTCGGGCACGGTGAGATCAACGAGTCCGTCCGCATTGGGCGAAAAGAATGGGCCGGCCGGTTCCACCGACACGGGTAAGGCCGGTGGTGCGGCCGGAATGAGTGTCGGAGCCGATGGCTCAATCTTGCTCGCCGGTTGCGCCGGTGGCGGCGTGCGCGCTTCGCGCAGTTCCGCCTGCAAGGCATCGTTCTGGCTCAACAACGCCTCGGCGAGCTGGCGTTCACGGCGCAGACGTTTTTCCCATTCGGCTTGGGACGGACCGCTCGGGGCGGGAGCCGAGACAGCACGTGGTTCGGGAGCGGGCGACGGCACGGTTGGCCGTGATTGGCAGCCCGCGAGGATCAACAGGAGCGGAACAAGTTGTTTCATCATGGGTGGAGGGATTTGGCGTGGGCGAGGTCGAGCGCCTCGGTGACGTAGAGGTAGAAGGCCGTGCCGGAGGGGACGCGGAGGTAGAAACCGTCCCGCGCGATCGCATCACGGAGCTGCTGTGTCTGTTCGCGTAGGATCGCTCCGAGGCCGGCCAGCGTGGCGTTACGCGCAGTGGCTGCGGGGAGATTGGTTTCGCCGAAAGGCCCCACGGAGGCGCGCGTGTCCTGCAAGGCCGCGGTGGCTGCTCCGAGAAAAGCAGCCACGAAAAGTTTCAGTTCCCGATCATCCTGCGTCTTGACCACAGTGCCGCGCAGGCCGGCGGAGCCGTCGTGCTCGCCCCAGCCGTCGGCGGTTGTCTCGCGGTCGAGGGCCAAACCCTGAACGGCCAGGGTGGTCCCGTTATCCCCTTCTTGTGTCCGCCACACGATGACCCAGCTTCCCGCGACTGCGATTCGCTCGCGCGTGCGGTCGAGCGCCGCCTTGCCGTGGACTTCCGCACCGCGCGGGATGACGAGCCGGCCGTCATGCCACACATCTTCGCTGACTAATCCAATGACGGGTGTATCGAGCCGGTTGGATTCCAGCGTGGTGACGGTTTCGCAGGGGATGAGCCGGCCATAAGGTGCGGCAGGTCGGCGGTCCTTGACCACCGGCGTGGTCGCGACAAACAGCGTGAGCGGCGACACCGGCGCAACGGGTTTGGCTGCGGCAACGGGAGCCGAGGCTGGATGCTGGCGGACGCCATCGTTGGCCGGGACGGACGGCGACGGAGAAGGTGGTTCGACGACGCGCGCGCCCGGGCGCACGAAGACCTGGGGCATGGCGGGCGGCGTCGCAGGGCTCGCTGCGGCCAGCAAGACGGGTTGGCGGCGGTGGCGCTGCCAGGCCACGAAGCCGACTCCGAGCACAAGCGCGAGGCCGATCAGGACAGCCTGCCCGGTGGAGGACGTGAAAAAAT
>CAYYVB010000199.1:0-6416 GCA_964475035.1 uncultured Opitutaceae bacterium
GGCTGAGCGGCGCGCCGGCGACGAAGAGGCGGAGGCCGAAGCCGAAGTTGTCGTTCCAATTCGCGGGCGAGAAGTCGTAGGAATCGACGTTGGCGAAACCGCCGTCGTAGAAGATGGCGAAGCGGATGGGCTTCACGACATCGAGGGAGTATTCGGCGGAGATGAAGGCGTAGGTCTTCGCGCCGAGCGGATTGCCGAAGCGATCCTTCGGGCCGACTTCGCGGTATTCGAAGCCGCGGAGGGTTTGCGGGCCACCGAGGAAGAACTTGTCGAAGATGTAGACGTCGTTGCTGTCGCCAAATTCCTGGACGACGCCACCGCGCGCGATGAGCGCGAGGACCTGCTCCTGAAACTCGAACACGGGGTAGAACTGCGAGCCGCGGAACTCGACCTTGTAGTAGTTTTCGTCGCCGCCGAGCGGACCGCCGGCAAGGTCGGTGATGAGCTCCATGCGGTTGCCGCGGGTGGTGTTGATGATCTTGTCGCGAGTGTCGCGGAGGAGGGCGAAGCCGAGCTTGGAGATGGTGCGCTGGCCGGCGGCGTCGCGGATGTATTGCGGTGCGGAAGGGTCGACGTTGTCGATATCGACGATCTCGTAACTGTAGGTGCCGGTGCCTTCGATGAGACCGAAGAGGCGCTTGCGGAGGTAAAGCTGTCCGAAGGTGCGGATTTCCTCGTAGAAGGCGCTGTTGTAGTCGGAGGTCGTGCGGGCGAGTTGGAAACCGAAGGCGAGTTCGCGCTCGAAGAGCCACGGTTCCTCGAAGGCGAGGACGACCTGACTGGATTCGGAACCGAGCTGGAGACGGAGGCGGAACTTCTGGCCGTCGCCCTGGAAGAAGCTCTTGCGGTTGAAGAGGTCGAAGTTCGACTGCGTGACCTCGGCGAAGAGCACGGCGCGCTCCAGCGAGCTGAAGCCGGCGCCGAAGGTGAGGTTGCCCGTGCGGGCCTCTTTGACGGCGACGCGGAGGTTGCGACGTCCGGGGATGTTGGTCGACTCGGGCGTGACGTTCACGTCCTCGAAGAAACGGGTGTTCTCGAGGCGGACCTTCGAGATCTTCATGCGCACGGAGTCGAAGACGTCGCCGGGACCGAGGACGAGTTCGCGGAGGATGACGATGCTCTTGGTCTTGGAGTTGCCCTCGATGTTGATCGACTCGACCTGGAACTTCTCGCTCTCGGAGATCTGGTATTCGATGTCGATGTCGCCGGTCTGGAGGTTGGGCTTGCGGACGAGGCGGACGCGGGTGTCGAGGTAACCGCCACGGCCGTGGAAGTCCTCGAGGTTCTCGACGTCTTTATCGAGCTTCGAGGGGACGAAGACCATGCCGGTGCGCTGGCGCGGGATGAGGCGCAGGAGGTTGGTCGGGAAGATGGTGTTGTCCTTGAAGGAGATCTCGCCGATGCGGTATTGGCGGCCTTCCTCGACGCGGATGGTGATGACGAGGCGGCTGGGCGACGGGTAGTCGAAGGTGATTTTGTCCTCGGAGATATCGACGTCGAGGTAGCCCTGCTCGCGGTAGTAATCGCGCAGCTTCTCCAAATCCTCGTCGAACTCGTCGTCTTTGAAGCGGCCGCCGCCGGTGAGCCAGGAGAACGGGTGCCACTTGGAGGTCTCCATCTCTTTGCGGAGTTTGCGGGCCTTGACGTGGTCGTTGCCGACGAACCGGATGGCGCTAATGCGGACCTTGGCGCCTTCGCGAACCTTGAAGGTGACGGTGCCGAAACCGGTGCTGCGGTTGCGGTCGATGGTGTAGCTGACCTGCGCCTGGTTATAGCCGTTCTTCTGGTAGAATTCGTAGAGTTTCTCGGAGTCCTCCTTCACCTGACGTTCGTCGAGCGCGCCGTTGGCGAGGGTCTTGATCTCGCGGCGGAGGCGGCGCTCCTTGTAGGCCTTCAGGCCTTCGAACTTCACGTCGAGGACGCGGAACTTCGGGGTGACCTCGACGAGGAGGTTGACGACGTTGCCGGGCAGTTCCTCGCGCTTGACCTCGATAAACTCAAACAGACCGGTGCGGTAAAGGGAGCGGATGTCGCGGTCGATGAGGGATTCGTCAAGGTCCGTGTCGGCTCGGATGGCCATGTTGGCGCGAACGACGTCCTCGGAGACGTTGGCGATGCCGACGAACTTCACCGCGATGGAGCCGATGCGGGCCGGGGCGGGCTGAGCGGCCTGCTGGGCGAGCAGTCCGACAGCGCCGGCAAACAGAGCAAAAATAAGGACAAAAGCCCGGATCGCCGGACTACGGAGTGAAGTTTTCAAAGCGCGTAATCTCTTGAATAAACGTTAATTTCAAATCACCTACCGGGCCGTTACGTTGCTTGGCAACGATTAAGTCCGCCGCGTTGGCGGCGGTCTGGAATTTCTCGTCGGCGTCTTTGGGGCGGGAAAGCATCAGCACTACGTCGGCATCCTGTTCGATGGAGCCGGATTCGCGCAAGTCCGACAAGCGGGGGGTGCGGTTCTCCTTTTCCGAGGAACGGTTGAGCTGACTCAGGACAAGGACGGGGAGGTCGAGTTCCTTGGCCATCGCCTTGAGGCCGCGGGAAACCTCGGCGACCTGCTGCTCGCGCGGCGCGCGCGGATCGGTGCCGCTGAGGAGCTGGAGGTAGTCGACGATGATCAACCCGAGCTTCTTGCGGGCGTAGATGCGGCGGGCCTTGGCGCGCATCTCCATGATCGTGAGGTTGGACGAATCGTCGATCAGGATGGGCGCCGACTTGAACTCCTGGGCTGTCTTGCCGAGCGCGTTCACCTCGGCGCCGTCGCGCGAAACGAGGCCGTCGCGGAGGAGCTTGAGGTTCACCCGCGCGCGCGAGCAGAGCATGCGCAACGCGAGTTGCGAGGCGCTCATTTCGAGGGAGAAGATCAGCGTCGGCACCGGGTCGCCCTTCTTCGGGAGCGCGGCGGCCTCGGCGATGTTGAGCGCGAACGACGTTTTGCCCATCGAGGGACGCGCCGCGATGATGATCATTTCCTGCCGCTGGAAACCGAACGTCATCTGGTCGAGGTCCTTGAAGCCCGAGGTGACGCCCGTCAGCTCGCCCTTCTTCATCAGGAGCTTCGAGATGACCGTGGTGGCCTCCTTCATGGAGTCCTTGATCTCCTCGGCGCTGTCGCTGACGCGGTCCTGCGTGACCTTGAAGAGATCCTGCTCCACGCGGTCGATGAACTCCTCCAGCCCGCCGGTGAAACTGTAGCACTGCTCCACCGCGCCGGTGGCGGCCTTGATCAACTCGCGCAGCAGGTGTTTTTCCCGGACCTTCTCGATGAAGTAGCCGGCGTGCGCGGTGGTCGGGATGTTACCCGAGACCTGCATGAGATACGGAAAGCCGCCGATGGCATCGAGCTGGCGGCGCGTCTTCAACTCCTCGGCCAGCATCTCGAGCGTGACCGGCGGGCTCTTCTGATAGAGATCGACGATCGTCTCGAAAATAAGCCGGTTCGCCGGCGAATAAAACGAGTCAGCCGAGACGCGCGACTCCATGCAGCGCGCGATCGTGTCGGATCCGTCCAGCAAGCAGCAGCCGATGACGTGACGCTCGGCCTCTTCGCTCCACGGCATCTCGCGGCCCGCCGGAGCGGCGCCGTTGCCGGCCTCCGGACGCAACGCGCTGCGGCGCGGCGGACGGTCGGAGGGGGTGGACACGGGGTCGGGCATGACGGGAAGGGGTGAAGTTGTGTGGTTCGCCGGGGCCGCCGCAATCCCGGAGTGTTGCGAAGTTTTCTACCGGGCGGTTGTGAGCAAGTCGGAGGGGCCAAATCTCGGCTCGCTCCCGATCCGGCTGCCCGAAAAGAGGACCCGCCTCCCTGGAGGGCCGAGCTCCGCGAGGCCGCGAACGGGATGCGGCTTTGCTGCGCGCGGCCTCGCGGAGCTCGGCCCTCCATCCAAACCGATGGGGCTGGGTGTCGGAGAGGCACGCGGGCAAAGAAAAAGCCGCGACTCGCGTCGCGGCTTGAAATATGGCGGCGGCCTGGACTCAGGCGCGCTCTTTGCGCTCGCGGCGGGGACGTTCGCCCTTGTCGGCGGGGGCGGCCTCGACGGCGGCGGGGATGATCGGGTTCTCGGAGACGACCTCGAAGGAGAGTTCGACCGAGACCTCGGGGTGCAGCTTGATCGTGACCTCGTGCTTGCCGAGGGTCTTGACCGGCTGGCCGAGGTGGATGCGGCGCTTCTCGACGTCGAGACCGGCCGCCACGAGCTTGTCGTGGAGGTCGTTCGCGGTGACGGCACCGAAGAGCTTGCCGCCCTCGCCCGTCTTGACGGCGATGGCGATATTGGCCTTCGCGAGCTTGCCGGCCATTTCCTGGGCGCCGGAGAGCTCCTTGGCCTCGCGCAGGGCGCGGGCCTTCTTGAGGGACTCGACCTGCTTGCGGTTCGAAACCGTCAGCGGGACGGCGATGCCCTGCGGGAGGAGGAAATTGCGCGCATAACCGGCGCGGACGCGGACCTGGTCGCCTTCGGCACCGAGGCCGTCGACCGGTTTGAGGAGGAGAACTTCGCTGTGAGCCATGTTCGGAATGTAGGTTTGGTTTTTTGTGTAAGGTGAACGCGTCCTCAGAACGGGACGTCTTCGTCGAGATTCTCCTGCTGGGCGGGGGCCGGGCGGCTGGGCGCGGCGCTGCGGGGAGCGGGGGCGTTGTAGGTGCGGCCTTCGCCGCCCTCGCCGCCGCCGTTTTCGCTGCGGGCACCGCTGCCGGAGCCGAGGAACTGGAAGTTTTCGCAGACGACTTTCATGCGGCTGCGCTTTTCCTTCGTGTTCTTGTCCTCCCACTGGTCGAGGCGCAGACGGCCTTCGACGAAGAGGGGGCGGCCCTTGGTGCAGTATTTGGAGATGTTCTCGCCGGCCTTGCCCCAGGCTTCGATGTCAACGTAGGTCACTTCCTCACGTTCACCACCGCTCTCGTCCTTGAACTTGCGGTTCACGGCGAGCGAGAAGGTGCAGATGGCGGTGCCCTTCGGCGTGACCCGGAGCTCCGGGTCGCGCGTCAGGTTGCCGATGAGCATGACTTTGTTGAGATTGGCCATGGGGCGGAGGCGCGGGGCGCGTTGGGGTTGGTTCAGGCCTTCTCGACGAGGACGCGGTGGACGCTGTCGTTGAGGCGGACGCGCTCGTGGAGCTGGGCGGCGGCGTCGGCGGGGGCCGAGAAGTTGACTTGGACGTAGACGCCGGCGGGCAGCTTGACGTCGGTGACGCGGGCGAAGTCGCGGCGGCCGAGGTTCTCGATGGCGGTGACATCGCCCTGCACGGCGGCGATTTCCTTCTTGAGGCCCTCGATGAGCTGGTCGACGGAGTCCTCCTTGCCGCGGTTATCGAGGATGAAGGTGGCTTTGTAATTACGCTTGTTCATGGCGGGTTCTGCGATTGAGGCGATTCATGGCGTCGGCGGGGCTGCTGGTGAAGAGCAGGCGGGCGCCTTCGACGAAGAATGGCAGGTGTTGATCGATGAGTTGTTTTTCTGAAGGGGAGAACTTTCCGAGCACGTAGTCGGCGAGGTCCATGCCGGGCGGGCGTTCGCTGCTGCCGATGCCGAGGCGGTAACGGACGAATCCGTTGCCCAGGTGCTCGAGCAGGCTGGCGATGCCGTTGTGGCCGCCGGCGGAGCCGGAGACCGACAGTTTCACGCGGCCGAGGTCGATGTTGATTTCATCGTAGGCCACCGCGAGGGCGTCGACCGGGAGCTTGTGGAAGTCGAGCAGCCGGCGCAGGGCGCGGCCGCTTTCGTTCATGAAGGTCGTCGGTTTGACGAGCCAGCGGGTCTCGCCGGGGCGGACATTCCAGCGGGCGACATCGGCCTCGAAGCGCGCCTCGTGTTTCCACGAGAGGCCCTCGGCCGCGGCGAGCGCGTCGACCACGGCGAAGCCGAGGTTGTGGCGCGTGCCGGCATATTTCGCACCGGGATTGCCCAGTCCAGCGAGCAGCGTGACAGGCATGGATCAAAGAACGTTCTGCGACGCGCGGCTCCGGGGAACGGAGCCACGCGGGAAAGGCGGTTACTTCTTCGCGGCGGGCGCAGCGGCCTTGGCATCGCCCGCGGGAGCGGCGGCCTTGGCATCGCCCGCAGGGGCGGCGGCACCGGCGGCCGGAGCGGCGGCACCCTCGGCGGGAGCGGCGGCGGCGTCGGTAGCGGTGGTCGCGGCGACTTCTTCCGCCTGCGGAGCGACGCAGAGAATGACGGCCTGGCTCTGGTCATCGAGGAACTCGACGCCGGCGACCGGCTTGAGTTCGCTGACGTGGATGGCCTGGCCCATCTTCAACTCGGCGACGTCCACCTCGATCACCGAGGGGAGATCCTTCGGCAAGCAGCGGATGCGGAGGCGCTTGGTGGCGATGTCGAGGATGCCGCCTTCGGTCTTCACGCCGTAAGCCTCACCCACGACGGTGACGGCGACGTTGATGACCATCTTCTCGTTCTC
>CAYYVB010000200.1:0-6358 GCA_964475035.1 uncultured Opitutaceae bacterium
GGAGAACGGGCTCTATGAGCCGTCGTCGCCGATGGCCTCGACGGGGCAGCCTTCGAGCGCCTCCATGCACTGGGCGATTTCCTCATCGGTGCCCGGTTGCTTGTGAACGAAGGAGTAGCCGCCTTCGTCGTGGCGGGTGAAGAAATTCGGAGCAGTTTCCCGGCAAAGGTCGCAATCGATGCACTGCTGATCGACGTAGAACTTACCCGGCGCGTTTTCCTTCCACTTTTCAGCTTTGTTGGCCATTTGCGCCGATTCAACGGCTGCGCGCAGGTGTGTCAAGCGACGGTCGGCCGGCGTGCGCGTCAAACTCCGCAAGGTGGACGAACCGGTGCCGAGGTGGGGGCTTGTATTTGCAGACGCGTGACGTAAGTTGCCGGCGCCATGCTTTCCGATCGTTCCTACATGCGCTCCGATTACCCGCGTCCCGCGACATCGGCGGTGCTCTGGATCGTGGCGGCGATGCTGGCGGGCTCGATCCTGCAGTTCGCGTTCGAGCGCTGGTTCGGCATCCAGACATTCACGGCCATGCTGGCGCTGACGCCCTATGGTATCGGCGAATGGCGGTTGTGGACGGTCGTTTCCTACGTGCTCTTGCACGGCGGACTGCTGCATCTGGCCCTCAATTGTCTCGGTGTTTTTCTGCTTGGTCGCGAAGTGGAGCCGTTGCTCGGGGCGCGGCGCTTTGTGGAGTTTTTCCTCGGCGCGGCGCTGCTGGGTGGCCTCGCGTGGCTGGCGGTGCATCTGCTCGCAGGTGGCACGGCCCTTGTCGGCGCCTCGGCCTGCGTGGCGGCAATCTTTATTTTCTTCGCGTGCGTCTATCCGGAACGGGAGATCACTTTCCTGTTGTTCTTCGTGCTGCCGGTGACGTTGAAACCGAAATACCTCGCGTGGGGCTTGCTGGCATTTGACGGGCTCGGCTTCCTGTTCAGTGAGCTGCCCGGCGGTGCCTTCGACACCGGGATCGCCCATTCCGCGCATCTCGGCGGCATGCTGTCCGGGTGGCTTTACTATCGTTTCATCTTCGCCAACCGCGGCTACGACCGCGCGCCTAGCCTGCCGAGCATCGAGTTGCCGGCTTGGCTCCGCCGCCGCCAGAAGTCGGATGCCCCGGCACCCATTTCGAAGGTCTCTCTCACCTCCCCTTCCAAGCCGGAGCTCCGCGCTGAGGTCGATCGCATTCTTGATAAGATAAATGCGCATGGCTTCGGCGCTCTTACAGAGGAGGAGAAACGCCTCCTCGACGACGCCAAGGACCTCCTGAGCCGCCGTTGACCTAAATTTCCCGCTCCGCACGCCGATTTACCGCCGATGGCCCAGTCCGTTCCCTGCAATTCCGGCATGGTTCACCGCGACTCAGGCGGGTCTCATCGATTAAGGAACCAAACCGCGCTTCCACGCGACTAATCCACCCTTCATGCGCCTCCGTCACTTACTGCGTCTATCTCTTTTCCTCGCGCTGCTACCCGGTCTATTCGCGTTCGACCGCGACTATACCACCAACCCCCTCATGCAAAATGAGGTTCGGACCCTCAAGCAGATGCTCGACTACGTTCATTTCAACCGCAACGCGGTCCGATCCGAAGACTATCCCAAGCTCATCACCGATTACATGGCGCTCCTCGATCCGCAGCGCCTCTACTTCACCGCCGGTGACGAGACCTCACTCCGCCGCCTCTACGGAGCCCAGATCGAGAACGACCTCGCCCTTCGCGGCAACATCGACCCCGCCTTCCGCATCTACGGTCTCTTCGAGCAACGTGTCCAATCTCGCATCACTTGGGTCCGCGACCAACTCGGCAAGGAATTCGACCTCACCGTCGACGAAACCTACACCATCGACCGCACCAAGGGCCCCTGGCCCACCGATCAAGCCGAAGCCGACGACGTTTGGCGCCGTCGCCTCAAGGCCGAATACCTTAACGAGATCCTCAACAAGAAGACTCCTGAAGAGGCCAAGCTGACGATGACGCGTCGCTTGGATCGTTTCCTCAAGAACACCACCGAAGTCCAAGCGCACGAGATCCAAGAACGCTTTCTCACCGCTCTCACCCGCCTCTACGATCCGCACTCCGCCTATTTCTCCGCGCCGACGCTCGAAGACTTCAATGTCGACATCAACCTGTCCCTTGTCGGCATCGGCGCCGTCCTCAGCGTGAATGACGAAGGCTACTGCAGCGTCGTCAGCATCGTTCCCGGCGGTCCCGCGGACCTCAGCGGCAAGATCAAGGTCAATGACAAGATCATCGCCGTGCAACAGGACGGCAAGGAACCCATCGATGTCGTCGGGATGCGCCTCCGCCAGATTGTGCAGATGGTCCGTGGCGAACAGGGCACAAAAGTCACGCTCACCATCCAGCCTGCCAAAGCCACCGACCTCGCCAAGACCGAGGTGGTCGTCATCACCCGTGACGTCATCAAAATAAACCAAGCCCGTGCCTCAGCGAGCATCTACGAGGTCCCCGACGCCAGCGGTCACGTCAGCAACATCGGCGTCATCGCGCTTAATTCATTCTATGGCGAACCCGGCGACCCCGACGACCCCAAGCGCGCCTCCGCCAGCAACGACGTCGCCGAACTCATCGGCAAACTGAAGCAACAGAATATCGACGCCCTGGTGATCGACCTCCGGCGCAACGGCGGCGGCCTTCTCTCCGAGGCCATCAACCTCACCGGTCTCTTCATCGATCAAGGTCCCGTCGTCCAAGTCCGCGACTCACTCGGCCGCGTCGCCCTCGGCCGCGACAACAGCAGCAACATCGTCTACGATGGCCCGCTCGCTGTCCTCACCTCACGTTTCAGCGCCTCCGCTTCGGAAATCTTCGCGGGCGCACTTCAGAATTACGGCCGGGCCGTCGTAATCGGCGACAGCTCCACTTATGGGAAAGGCACCGTGCAGCAGATTTTCGAGATGAAGAACTACATCCCGCCCCTCTCGCGCGACTACGGCAAAACCGGGGCGGCCAAGCTGACGATCCAGAAATACTACCTGCCCAACGGCGCTTCGACCCAAAAACGCGGCGTGGTGCCGGACATCACCCTTCCATCCATTGACGACCTCCTCGAGGTCGGCGAATCCCGAGAACCCAACGCACTGATCTGGGACGAGATCAAGTCGACGCCCTTCGACGGCCAGCCGCTCAACCAAGCCTTCGTCTCCCCGCTACTCGCAGCCAGTCAGCAACGCCAGGAAAGCCTCGATGAATTCGAGTTGCTCCGCCGCAACATCGACTGGTTCCGCGAGCGCACCGAACAGAAGGCCGTCTCCCTGATGCTCGAAAAGCGCTTGCAACAAAAGGAAGCCGCCGAGGCGCAGGCGAAAAAATTCGAGACCGAGTTCGAAACCCTCGCGAAGAACAATTTCGCCAAACGCGAGATCAAGCTCGACTCCGTGATCGCCGAGAAAGAAGCCCAGCCGCCGGCCGACGAAGAGCCCGAGGAAGGCGACACCGATGCCGCTGCGCACGCCGCCGCCGGTCGCCTCGACGTCCATCTGCGCGAGGCACTGCGCGTCGTCTCCGACGCCGCCCGCCTCTCCGAGGATAAGCAGTGGGCGAAGCGCAGCAATCGCCCGTCTTTCGGTCTGCCCGGCCTACGCCGTGGCTAAGACGAAACGGTCGCGGCCGGTGAGATCCCGCCGCGACTCCGCTCCCGCGTAACCGGCCGCGCGCGCCAGTTCGAGGATGCGCGCGTGTTGCGCGATGCCCGTCTCGAGCATCAACCGACCGCCCGGCGCGAGCCGCGCCTTCGCCTCGCTCACAATCACCGCGATGGCCTCGAGCCCGTTCGGTCCGCTCGTCAACGCACGGTGCGGCTCGTAATTCTTCACCTCCGGTTCAGTCTCCGCCACTTCGCCGGCCGTGAGGTAGGGTGGATTCGAGACGATGAGATCGAAGGGCGGCCAGTCCGCCGGCAAGGCCGCGAACCAATCCGACCGCACCCACTGCACGCGTTCGGCGAGCCCGAGCGACGCGGCGTTCTCCTGCGCGAGCGCGAGCGCGTCGGCGCTGAGATCGGTTGCGACGACCGTGGCCGCGGGAAAAGCCTGCGCGAGTGCGAGAGCGATGGCGCCGGTGCCCGTGCCAAGATCGAGCACGCGCGCGGGCGCCACGGCGCAGACCTCCTTCGCGATCTCGATCAATAGCTCCGTCTCTGGCCGCGGGATGAGCGCACGGCGGTCGACCTTGAGCGTGAGGCCGGAGAACTCAGTCGAGCCGACGATGTATTGCAGCGGCTCGCGTTCGCTGCGGCGTTTCACGAGCGGACGCAGCTTCGCGAGCTCCGCCTCGGCCAGCGGGCGCTCGAATTGGAGGTAGAGTTGCATGCGCTTGAGACCGAGCGAATGCCCCATGAGCAGCTCGGCGTTGAGACGCGGGTTCTCGACGCCGTGGCGGGCGAGAAAGTCGGTCGTCTTCTTGAGAACCTCTAGGACGGTGATCATCGCGGTCAGGTCAGTCCTCGTCGTCGCTGCGCGGACGCGCGGCGGGCAACGGCGCGCCGGT
Source organism: uncultured Opitutaceae bacterium (assembly GCA_964475035.1). Taxonomy (GTDB): domain Bacteria; phylum Verrucomicrobiota; class Verrucomicrobiia; order Opitutales; family Opitutaceae; genus Didemnitutus. Next base: position 4,503 of record CAYYVB010000200.1, read on the forward strand.
GAGCTCGGCGAGCTTCTCCTCGAACTCGGCGCGTTGCAGCGCCTCGATGAGCTGATCGAGGCTGCCCTCGAGCACCTGCGGCAGGCTGTAGAGCGTGAGGCCGATGCGGTGATCGGTGACGCGGTTCTGCGGGAAGTTGTAGGTGCGGATGCGTTCGCTGCGGTCGCCGGTGCCGATCTGGTTCTTGCGTTGCGCGGCGTATTTGGCGCGCTCCTCGTCTTCCTTGAGTTTGAGCAGGCGCGAGCGCAGGACGGCCATCGCGCGGGCCTTGTTCTTCAGCTGCGAGCGGTCGTCGGCGCAGAAGACGATCAGGCCGGTGGGCTTGTGGATGATGCGCACGGCGGAATCGGTGGTGTTGACGCCCTGCCCGCCGGGTCCGCTGGCGCGCTGCACGGTGATGTCGAGGTCCTGCGGATCGATCTGCACGTCGACCTCCTCGGCCTCGGGTAACACGGCGACCGTGACGGTGGAGGTGTGGATGCGACCGTTGGCCTCGGTCACGGGGATGCGCTGCACGCGATGGACGCCGCTCTCGTATTTAAGACGCTTGTAGACGTCGGTGCCGGTGATGAGGAAGATGACTTCCTTGAACCCACCGCGATCTGAGCCGCTCGAACTCATCGGCTGCACCTTCCAGCCGCGGCCTTCGGCGTATTTGACGAACATGCGGTAGAGGTCGGCCGCGAAAAGGCTCGCCTCGTCGCCGCCGGCGCCGGCGCGGATTTCCATGACCGTGTTGCGCGAATCGGACGGCTCCGGCGGGATCATCGCGCGCAGGACAAGTTCGTGAAGCGCGGCGCGGCGCTTTTCCAGTTCGGGCACCTCCGCTTCCGCCAGGCCGCGCAGGTCGGCGTCAGCGCGCGGGTCCTTGAGCAAGGCGGCGTGCTCGGCGAGCTCGCGCTCGGTGCGTTGCAACGCCGCGTGGTCGTCGACGAGGGCGCGCAACCGCTGCTGTTCGCGCGTAACCTCGGCGGCGCGGCGGGAATTGGCGTAGAACGAAGGCTCCGCCATCTGCGCGTCGAGCTCGTCGAGGCGGCGTTGAAAGGAAAGGATATCCGGCAGTCGGTCCATGCGTCAGGCGCAGAGGGGAAATTGCGAATTGCGTCAGCCGCAGCGAGCGGCTTGGTTGCACAGCCAATCAGGCGCGGCCTCGGCCGCTAGTAAAACATTTCCGCGATGGCTTCTCCGCTCTTCACTCAGAACATCATCGCCTGCATCTGGGACTTCGACAAGACGCTTATTCCCGCCTACATGCAGGCCCCGCTCTTCCGGCGCTTCGGCGTGGATGAGGCGACTTTCTGGGCGGAGACCAACGCCCTGGCCGAGAACTACCGCCGCCGCGGCTACCATATCTCGCCCGAGATCAGCTACCTCAACCACCTGCTGACCTACGTCCTCGCCGGACCGATGGCGGGCCTGAACAACAAGATCCTCCGCGAGTGCGGCAAGGAGATCAAATTCTACCCCGGCCTGCCCGAGTTCTTCTCCTCGTCGCGCCAGTGGGTGAAGGCCAAGCCCGAATACGCCAAGCACGAGATCGTGCTCGAGCACTACATCGTCAGCACCGGCCTCGCCGAGATGGTGCGCGGCAGCGCCATTGCCCCGCACGTCGACGGCATCTGGGCCTGCGAATTCATCGAGAACCCGCTCCAACCCGGCTTCCTCAAGCAGGCCGACCTCGGCATCGAGGCCGCCGCCGAGATCGCGCAGATCAGCGTGATGATCGACAATACGACGAAGACGCGCGCCATCTTCGAGATCAACAAGGGCACGAACCGCAACGCCGCCATCGACGTCAACGCCAAGGTCTCGCCCGAGGATCGCCGCATCCCGCTGCAGAACATGATCTACATCGC
>CAYYVB010000201.1:0-6341 GCA_964475035.1 uncultured Opitutaceae bacterium
GGGGGTCGGGAGTAAAACAAAAACCCGGCGCGCACTTTCGCCAGTAATTCCAGTCCTCAACTCCATGCAGAAAACTTTCCCCGCCTTCTTTGCCCTTGCGGCGCTCCTGTTTGCCGCCGCCCCCGCCGTCGCCCAGCGTGATATCGGCGAAGTCGTGACGCAGTCGGACGTCCAGACCCTCGCGCTCACGGTCACGTCATCCAGTCCCGAACTGCAGAACCTCGCGCGCGTCGCCTTCGGCGTGCACGGTCGCTACCGTGTCGTCGCCAGCGGCGGCAACTTCGGCCTCGATTTCGCGTCTGCCGGCGCCAATCAGGTCACCGTCACCGTCTCGCGCGGCGGCTCCGCCATTCATCGCGAGACCGTCGCCGGCACGAGCACGCGCAACGCGCTGCTCCGCGCCGCCGACGTCGCCGTCGCCAAGACCAGCGGCCTGCGCGGCTTCTTCGCCGGGCGTCTCGCCTTCGTCGCCGAGCGCGGCGGCCAGCAGACGATCATGACGGGCGACCTGTTCTTCGGCGAAGTGCAGAGTTATCCCGTGCAGGGCAAGCAGATCGTCGGCCCCCGCTGGTCGCCCGACGGCGGCAAGATCGTGTTCACCAGCTACCGCACCGGCTTCCCCGACATCTACGCGCTCGACATCCGCAGCGGCCAACTGGCCACGCTCGTGAGCGTCAAAGGCACGAACAGCGGCGGCCGCATCAGCCCGGACGGCACCCGCCTCGCCATGGTCCTCTCCGGCGAGGGCAATCCCGAGATCTACGTCGGCAACGCCCAAGGCCGGCAGATCCGCCGCCTGACGAACAACCAGTCCGTCGAAGCCTCGCCCTCGTGGTCGCCGGACGGTTCCCGCCTCGTCTTCACCTCCGACGCCGCCGGCGGTCCTCAACTGCACGTCATGTCCGCCGCGGGCGGCGCCATGCAACGCCTCGCCACCAACATCTCCCGCTACTGCGCCGAGCCCGACTGGAGCCACACCGATCCCAACAAGATCGTCTTCACCGCCGGCGTGAACCGCGGCTACCAGATCGCGGTCTACGACATGGCGGCGCGCACCGCGAAGATCGTCTCCAAGGCGCCGATGGACGCCATCGAAGCCGTCTGGCTCGCCGACGCGCGCCACGTCGTCTGCACCTATCGCAGCGCCAACTCGCGTGCGATCTACCTGCTCGACACCGAGTCCGGCAAGGCCACGCGCCTCAGCCCCTCCGCGCTCGGCAACGCCTGGAACGCGAGCTTCCTCGCGCCCTGACCGGCGCTTCCGGATGAAACTCCTCTTCATCGGCGACATCGTCGGCAAACCCGGGCGGGAGGCCGTCGCCGCGCTCGTGCCGCGCCTGCGCGCCGAGCACGGGCTCGATTTCGTCATCGCCAACGCCGAGAACGCCGCCGCCGGCTCCGGCCTCACCGGCAGCCTCGCGCAGGCGGTCCTCGACGCCGGCGTCGATGCGCTCACGCTCGGCGACCACGTCTGGGACCAGAAGGGTTGGGAGAACGAGATCGCGAATTTTCCCGCCGTCTGCCGCCCGGCGAACCTTTCCGCCAGCAACCCCGGCCGCACGCATCTGGTGCTGGAGAGAAATGGCGCCCGCCTCCTCGTCTTCACCGTGCTCGGCCGCAACTTCATGGGCCCGAAGGTCGATTGCCCCTTCGTCACCGCCGACCGACTGCTCGCGGAAAACGCCGGCCGCTATGACGCCGCGTTCGTCGAGATCCACGCCGAAGCCACGTCGGAAAAACAGGCGCTCGGCTGGCATCTCGCCGGTCGCGCCACCGCCGTGCTCGGGACGCACACGCATGTCGCCACCGCCGATGCGGTGCTCCTGCGCGGACACACCGCCTTCCAATGCGACGTCGGCATGACCGGCCCGCACGAATCCGTGCTCGGCCGCGCGATCGCTCCGGTCATTTCCCGCTTTCTCGACGGCATGCCGCGTCGCTTCGACGTCGCCGAGGGCGATGTGCGCCTGAGCGGCAGCGTGGTTGAGTTCGACACCGCTGGTCGGGCGAGCCGCATCGAGTGGTTGCAGGTGCGCGCATGAATTTTTCCCAGCCCGCAGCCGATTTGCTCATCCCCGACGGCGCGCCCGCCGCCGCCGCACTCGCGCGCACGACGCACCTCTGCGTCGCGGCGCACCAGGACGACATCGAGATCATGGCCTACCACGGCATCGCCGAATGCCACGAGCGCGCCGACCGCGGGTTCACCGGCGTCGTCGTCACCGACGGCGGCGGAAGCCCGCGCGCGGGGCAGTTCGCCGCCTGCACCGATGAGCAGATGAAACTCATCCGCCGTGACGAACAGCGCGCCGCCGCGCGCCTCGGCGGTTACGCGGCGATGATCCAGCTCGCCCATCCGAGCGCGCAGGTGAAGGACCGCGCGTTCGCCGGCGTGCGCGCCGATCTCGCGACACTGCTTGGCGCGATGGCGCCGCACACGGTCTATCTCCACAATCCCGCGGACAAGCACGACACGCATATCGCCGTCTTCCTGCGTTCGCTCGAGGCGTTGCGCGCCTTGCCGGCGGAAAAGCGTCCGGCGCGCGTCTATGGCTGCGAGGTCTGGCGCGACCTCGACTGGCTGCCCGATGCCGACAAGGTCGCGCTCGACGTCTCTGCCCAGCCCGAGCTCGCCGCGCAGCTTGTCGCGGTGTTCGCCTCGCAGATCGCCGGCGGCAAACGCTACGATCTCGCCACCGCGGGCCGGCGGCTGGCCAACGCGACTTTTCACACCTCGCACGCCACCGACCGCGCAAGCGGACTGACCTGGGCGATGGACCTCACGCCGCTCGTGCGCGATCCGGCGTTGTCGGTCGAGGAATTCACCCTCGACCATCTCGACCGCCTCCGCGCCGACGTGGCCGCGCGGTTGCAGAAGTTCGCGTGACCGTCCGCCGGCTGTCTCCAGTATGACCGTATGGAGGGCGCGGCTGCCGCCGCGCCGCGCATGTCGCAAGAGATGGTCCGCTCCCGGCGCGGCGGTAGCCGCGCCCTTCAGGCGAGTGGCGTTGCGCGGGGATTTTTTCGTGTCTTTTCGCCCGTTCGCGGTTTCGCTCCGCGCATGGTCAAAAGCACCGGCATCTACACGGGCGGTTTCAACTGCGAGCTCACCCACGGTCCCTCGGGCCAGAAGATCGAGACGGACGCGCCGAAAGACAACCACGGCCGTGGCGCGGCGTTCTCGCCGACGGACTTGTTCTGCGCCTCGCTCGGCGCCTGCATGGTCACCACGATGGCCATCGCGGCGAAGAATCGCCTCGGCTTCGACCTGCCCGGCCTGAAATGGGAAGTGACGAAGGAGATGTCCGCCGACGCCCCGCGCCGCATCGTGCGCATCACGTGTCAGATCTGGATGCCGATCCCGAAGTCGAAGGACCCCGAGGGCATCCTTGAGCGCGCCGGTCTCGCCTGCCCGGTGAAGAAGAGCCTCGCGTCCGAAGTGGACACGCCCGTCGTTTTCCATTGGTCGGATTGACGCCGCCTACCGGCATTTCGTCGCAACCGTCTCGCAGTCTTGGCGACTTGGGATCCGCTGCCTGCATGAGTAGCCCATGTCTCTTTCGAGTGATTCTTCCAGTGGCGGACATCGAGATCGCCGTTGCGTTTTATCGTCAGGTTTTCGCGGCTTCAGGAGAAAGGGTTTCACCGGGCCGGCACTACTTTGCGTGCGGGGCCGTGGTATTGGCGCTGTATAGCCCGGCGGCCGACGGCGATGAGCCGGCGAGCGGCTGGGCCTTCCACCCGCTCCAATACCTCTACTTTGCCGTGCCGGTGCTCGATGTCGTGCGTGACCGACTGCGGGCCGCGGGAGGCGAGGTCGATGAAGACATCGCGGTGCAGCCGTGGGGAGAACGACTTTTCTATGCGCGCGATCCGTTGGGCAACCGGCTCTGTTTCGTGGCCGAGGAAACCGTCTTCGTCGGTCAGTCAGAAAAGCGATAGGGTCCGTTGAAGATCAGCTCCACGTCGTCGACGTGGATGCGCACCTTGATCCTGCCGGTCGCGGCATCGGCGGGTTGGGCGCGGCCTGTGACCTTGCGGGGCTTGTTCTTGTGGTTGAGCGCGTCGCCCGCGAACTCGACCGTCTCGCCCCGCGCGAGCTTGGCCAGATCGGCCGCCGGCACGCGGATCGTGATGCCGCCCTTTTCGCCCCAGAAAAACCACGGGAACACCTTCGCCTCATAGGTCGCCGTCCACGTCTCGCCGTCGCGCGCGAACTCGCTCGTCGTGAGCGTCACGCTGCCGACGTAGATCGACGTCTTCATCGCCGGGACGGTCACGCGTTCGAACGCGGGCGCCGGCGTTTCCGCGGCCCACGCCGCGGTGACCAGACCGAGCACGAGGATCATGATTCGGGCGAACACAGCCCGCACAATGCGCCGCCCCACCGCCCCCGCAAACCGGAAGTAGGGTAGGGCACGCACTCCGTGCGCGCCGGGAGCGTGGTCTCATCCACGCGACCACGCTCCCGCTCAACGACCCCGACCCAAAATCTCGTTGCCACCCCGCGGCGCGCGCGCGTTGCTTCGCGGCCTATGGCCAAGAAAGCGCAAGCCACCTGGGGCGGCCGGTTCTCCGCCGGTCCCGCCGAGTTGATGCTCAAGTTCAGCGAGTCCGTCTCCTTCGACTCGCGGCTCGCGCCGTTCGACATCGCGGGCAGCAAGGCCCACAGCGCCATGCTCGCCCACGTCGGCCTCATCACGGCGAAGGAGCGCGACGCCATCCACGCCGGCCTCGATGCCATCCTCGCGGAGATCGAGGCGGGCAAGTTCACCTGGCGCACGCAGCTCGAGGACGTGCACATGAACATCGAGCAGGCGCTGACGCAGCGCGTGCCCGCCGCGGCCAAGCTCCACACGGCGCGCAGCCGCAACGACCAAGTCGCGACCGACATGCGCCTCTACTTCAAGGCCGCGTGCGAACACCTCATCGCTCGCCTCGACGCCGCGCAGCGCGCCATCCTCGGGATCGCCGAGGCCAACGCCGACGTCCTCATCCCCGGCTACACGCACCTCCAGCGCGCGCAGCCTGTGTATTTCGCGCATCACCTGTTCGCCTACCTCGAAATGCTGCAGCGCGACCTCGAGCGCTTCGCCGAGGTGCACGACCACGCCAACTGGTGCCCGCTCGGTTCCGGTGCCATCGCCGGCACGACGCTCCCGATCGACCGCGAATTCTCCGCGCGTGCGCTCGGCTTCGTCGACGCGAAGGGTCGGCCGCGCGTGACGCAGAACAGCATGGACGCCGTGAGCGACCGCGACCTCTACATCGAGTTCGCCTCGGCCTGCGCGCTCGTCGGCGTGCACCTCTCGCGCATGGCGGAGGATCTGATCCTCTGGGCCTCGCAGGAGTTCAAGTTCGTCGAACTGCCCGACGCCTTCTGCACCGGTTCCAGCCTGATGCCGCAGAAGAAGAATCCGGATTCGATGGAACTCATCCGCGGCAAGTCCGCGCGCCTCCAGGGCAACCTCCACACGCTCCTCACGCTCGCGAAGGGTCTGCCGCTGACCTACAACCGCGACCTGCAGGAGGACAAGCCGCCGGTGTTCGACAGCCACGACCAGACCGCGCTCTGCCTCGAGGTGCTCGCCGGCACCTTCGCCGGCATGACGGTGCATCGCGACCGCTGCGCCACTGCGGTGTCGGATCCGGCGCTGCTCGCGACGGACCTCGCCGATTATCTCGTGCGCGCCGGCGTGCCGTTCCGCGAGGCGCATCACGTCGTCGGTGCCGTCGTGAAGTTGGCCGAGAAGAAGCGCGTGCCGCTCGACCGCCTGACCTTCGACGAGGTGAAGAAGATCCATGAGAAGTTCGGCGAGAATTGGGTGGAGTCGTTCCACCTCGACAAGGCGATGGCCCGCCGCACCGGCACCGGCATGCCCGGTCCCGCGCAGCTCAAGCGCCAGTTCGCCCGCTGGACGAAGCTGCTGGGCTGAAGAAGATTGATTTGCGGTGCGAGCACCTGGTCCGCCGATAGGAGGGCCCGCGGCCTCGCGGGTCGTCGCGCACCGTCTCTCGTAGCAGCCGTCGTCAGACGGCTGGATCAAACACGCAGCGAATATCCTCCCAGCCGTCTGACGACGGCTGCTACGACGCGTGCTCACGTTGGTTTTCCCGCGGACGTTATTGTTGCGCGCGTGCGCGCAACCTACGGGACGCGCACAATGAGTGAAGTTTTCTCACGGGCGTTGGCTTCGCGCTCGCGCCTCCTCCTTTGACCCCGGGTCGGAACGCGCTAAGCTCGACCCTGTCCGCCTTTCTCATGCCTTTTCTGACGCAGAAGAATGATCCCGAGCTCTACCCGCATCGCCGCGGGTTGTGGTTCGCGTTCTACAATGCGC
>CAYYVB010000202.1:0-6274 GCA_964475035.1 uncultured Opitutaceae bacterium
TCTACGTCTGCCGCTTCAACCGCGCCTACCGGAAGCACATCCGGCTCTACATCAAAAATATTCGCGACAGTAAAAACGAGCTCCTCGGCGTCGTCCTCAACGGCCTCTCACCTCGCCGCATCGAGTATTACTCCAACTACCGGTATTACCGGAGTTACAAGAAATACTACGGCTCGCAGTCCTGACGCCCCCCGCACGCTCCTCGGAAAGCCCTCCGTTCCCTCGCAGCAGCGCTCGTCAGAGCGCTGCTTTCGTTTCAGCGGAAACGTCACCGCAGCGCAGCCCACCGCGTTCCTCCAACTTACGGCTTCATTCCTGCTGCCCCCTTGCTCCATGCTGCACGCCGTGCCGCCCTCCGCCTTTCTGCCCGCCGACTTCGACCCGCGCCGTCCCATCGCGCTCATCGCCGGCCGCGGCCGTTACCCGCTCATCACTGCCGAAGCCATCCGCCGCGCCGGCGTGCCGCTTCGCCTGGTGGCGATCGATGACGAGACCTCGCCCGACCTGATCGCCAGTTTACCCGCGTCCGACCGCGTTCAACTCAACGTCGGTCAAGTCGGCAAGTTGCTCTCCGCCCTCAAGGACTTTCATGCCGGCTACGCCATCATGGCCGGCCAAGTGAAACCCAAGCGCCTCTTCCACGGCCTTACGCCCGACCTCAAGGCCGCGCAGATCCTCTTCCGCCTGAAGCGCCGCAACGCCGAGACGATCTTCGGCGCCATCGCCGAGGAGATCGAGCAGCTCGGCGTCCGCCTGCTCGACGCCCGTGCGTTCATCGACGACCAGCTCGCGCACGCCGGCCCCATGAGCGGCAAGAAACTACCAGTCGACCTCGAATACCTTGACCACGGCATCCACATCGCCCGCGAGATCGCTCGCCTCGACATCGGCCAGGGCTGCGTCGTGCGCAAAGGCACCGTGCTCGCCGTCGAGGCCTTCGAGGGCACCGACGACATGCTCCGCCGCGCCGGCACCTTCAAGACCGACGAGACGCTCTTCGTGAAGGTCGTGAAGACCGGCCAGGATTACCGCTTTGACGTCCCCGTCTTCGGTCTCCGCACGCTCGAGACGATGCACGAAGCCGGCCTCCGTGCCGCCGCCCTCGAAGCCGGCAAAGTCATCGTGCTGGAAAAACCCGCCGTGCTCGCCCGCGCCAAGGAGCTCGGCATCTCGCTCTACGGCTTCTAGCCGCGGCCCGGCCCGCGCGCGTCGCCGCGCGACTTGCACTTTCGCCCGCGCCCCGCACATTTCGCCCCATGAAGGAAGACATCGTCGAAGTCGCCATCAAAGGCCTCATGCCCACGGCCAATGGCTGCGCCGTGTTCCTCGGCAACGACGACAAGACCTTCGTCATCTACGTCGATCCCGGTGTCGGCTCCGCGATCTCGATGACGCTGAACGGTGTGAAAAAGGAGCGTCCGCTCACGCACGACCTCATCGGCCACCTCTTCCTCGGCTTCGGCATCCAGCTCGATCGCATCGTCATCAACGACGTCAACGAGGGCACCTACTTCGCGCGCATCATCCTCCAGATGCATAACGAACTCGGCCGCAAGATCCTCGAGCTCGATGCGCGCCCGAGCGACTCCATCGTCCTCGCCCTCCAGCAGAAGCGCCCCGTCTTCGTCGCGCGCCGCGTCTTCGACGCCGTCGAAGACATGACCGAGATCCTTGAGCGCGTCCTCAAGCAGCAGAAGGAAGACCAGTCCGCCGAGGATGATCAGTAGGTCCGGCCTGCGACCGGTCTCCTCCATGCAATCCGCCGTCACTGCCACGCTCACCGCCGCGCGCGTCCTCCCGCCGCCGCTCGTGCCCGGCCCGCTCACTGCGCTCGCGCCGATGCAGGACGTGACCGACCTGCCCTTCATGCGCGTCATCGCGCACTACGGCCCGCCGGACTACTACTTCACGGAGTTCCTCCGCGTCCACGCACAGTCGCGGCCCGAGAAGCACATCGTCCGCTCCATCGTCGAGAACCGCACCGGCCGCCCGCTCTTCGCCCAGCTCATCGGCGAACACATCCCCGACATGGTGCGCACCGTGCGCGAACTGCTGCAGTATCCCATCGCCGGCATTGACCTGAACATGGGGTGCCCCGCGCCCAAGGTTTACAAGAAGAACGTCGGCGGCGGCCTGCTCCGCGATCCAGACAAGATCGACTCGCTCCTCGGCGCCTTGCGCGACGCCGTGCCCGGACTCTTCACCGTGAAGATGCGCATCGGCTTCGACTCGACCGTCCACTTCGAGCGCGTGCTCGGTTTGATCGACAAACATCGCGTCGATTTGCTCAGCCTCCACGGCCGCACCGTGAAGGAGGGTTACCGCAGCGAAGTCCATTACGACTTCATCGCCGCCGCCGTCCGCGGTCTGCGCTGCCCCGTCCTCGCCAACGGCAACATCACCTCCGCCGTGCGCGCCGCCGTCGTGCTGAGCGAGACCGGCGCCGCGGGTGCGATGATGGGGCGCCACGCCATCCGCAATCCCTGGATTTTCCGCCAGACCCGCGAACACCTTGCCGGCCGCCCGGTGTTCCAGCCCACGCTCGCCGACGTGCACGGCTACGTGCGTTTCCTCTACGACGAGACGAACCATCCCGGCCTGCCTGAGCACGCGCATGTCGCGAAGATGAAAAAATACCTCAATTTCGTCGGCCAGAGCGTCGACCCGGACGGCGCGTTCCTGAACGACATGCGCCGCGCGATGACCGAGGCCGAACTCTTCGCCGTGTGCGAACGTCACCTGCTCGGCGCCGCCGCGAGCCGGCCCTTCGCCCTAGAACCCTTCGCCGGCGTCATCGCCCGTCCGAACTGCGAGACCCCCGCGGCCGACGGCTGTTCACTCGACACCATCACGGCCTGAGCTCGCAGCCGGTCGCTATCGCGCGCACTCACTCGAGCCCGAGCGTCTTGCGGCCGACCGGCGAGATCATCTGTGGTGTCCATTGCGGATCCCAGACGATGTGCACCTCGGCCTTCTCGACCGTGGGCAACCCGGCGATCTTTTGGCGCGCGTCCTCAGCGATGACCGGCCCCATGCCGCAGCCCGGGGCCGTGAGCGTCATCTTCACCTGCACAACGTGCGAACCGCGCTCAGTTTTCTCCACGGCCAAATCATAGATGAGACCGAGGTCGACGATGTTCACCGGAATCTCCGGGTCGAAGCACGTCTTGAGCGCAGTCCAGACTGCTTCCTCGCTGAAATCTCCGACCATCGTCGACTCGCTTTCCGCAGGGAGAACGAATCCCTCGATCGCCGTCGCGTGTTCGCGCGCGATGCGGAAGAGTCCCTGTTCGGTGCGGACAGTGACATTGCCGCCAAGCGTCTGCGTGATGAACACGTAAATCCCGGCGGGCAACGTAAGGGCGTCACCGGCAGGAATGACCGTGGCGGGCGTGTCACGGAGTAGACGATGGGTGTCGGGCATGAGCGAAACTTTGCACCGGAGCACCTCGCGCGCAACCCTGCGGTGGCGCGCGCACCGGATCAGTTCAACTTCAGGTCGAAAGGCAGGCGGGCATACACGCCGCGCGGGTCGTTGAAGTGCGTCAGCATCTGCAACTGCTCGCGCGCCTGCTGCACGAAAACGCCGATCGGGCCGTCAAGCATCGCCTGCTCGCGGCGGCGGCCTTCAAGCGCCTCGGTGATCGCCTCGGCGAACTGCTTCTTGCGCGGCAGCTCGACGATGCGGAACGATTCGCCCACGCCCGCCTTCTCGGCGGCGTGGCGGATCGCATCGCCGAGGCCGCCGAGTTCGTCGACGAGGCCGAGGTTCTTCGCCTCGGCGCCGGACCAGACGCGGCCTTGCGCGATCTCGCGCACGACGGCGAGATCGAGTTGGCGTGACTCGGCGACTTTGCCGGTGAACTCGTCGTAGATCCAATCGACGAAGCCTTGGAAGATCGCGAGCTCCGCCTCGGATTTCGGGCGCACGAAGGTCATCGCGTCGGCGAAACGGCCGGTCTTCACGGTGTCGAAGGTGAGGCCGAGCTTGTCCTTGGTCATGCCCTCGAAGTTGAGAAACATGCCGAAGACGCCGATCGAGCCCGTGATGGTGGACGGCTCGGCGAAGATGCGGTCGGCATAGGTCGCGATCCAGTAGCCACCCGAGGCCGCGAGAGAACCCATCGAGACGATGACGGGCTTACTTTCGCGCGCGAGGCGCACCTCGCGCTGAATCATCTCTGAGGCGGAGGCGCTGCCGCCGGGGCTGTTCACGCGGAGCACGATGGCCTTGACGCTGTCGTCGAGGCGCAGCTCGCGGATTTGGCGGGCGACTTTAGCGCCATAGACGATTCCCTCATTGTTGCCGTCACCGTCGACGATGTCGCCCTCGGCGTAGACGATGCCGATCTTTTCGCGAGCGGAGGGTGTGATTTTCCCGTGCTCACGGCGCTGGGCCACGAGGCCGTCACCGGCGACGACCTTGCTGTAATTCTTCAGGCTGACCTGCTTGAAAGTCTGTTTGCTGCCGGCGCGCCCCGTGTCGGCCTTGAGTTCCTCCAGCACGGTATCCCAATACGCGACACGATCCACGAGCTTGGCTGCGGCGGCCGGCGCTGGGCGGAGAAAGCCTTCCGCATCGACAAGGCGTTGCAGGTCGCCCGCATTGAGCCCGCGCGATTCCTCGATGCCGGCGACGAGGTCGGTCCAAACATCGTCGAGCAGCTTCTGGGTCTGTGCGCGGTTCTCGGGGCTCATGTCCGTGCGGGTGAAGGGCTCGACGGCGGCCTTGTATTTGCCGACGCGGGTGACTTGGACCCCGACGCCGAATTTCTCGAAGGCGTTAGCGAAGAACATCGGTTGTGAGGCGAGGCCGGGCATGAACACGATGCCGTAGGGGTCGATGACCACCTCGTTTGCGGAAGAGGCGAGGTAATATTCGCGTGTGCCGGCGGCGGTGAGGAAGGCCTTGACCGGCTTGCCGGAGGCGCGGAAGGCGCTGAGCGCATCGCGCACTTCGCGCAGCGCGGCGAAGCCCGAGCCGTAGCCTTGCGGGGCCATCTGGCCGTGGATGAAGATACCCTTGATCGCGTCGTCCTTGGCTGCGGCCTCGATGGCTCGTGTGACTTGGCGCAGTTGCAGGCGCGTGGCCGCGCCGCCGCCGAAGAGTTCGTCGAATTCCTCCAGCCCCTCCATCTGGTCGGGCGTGTCCTGGATGTTGGCCCGCAGATCGAAGACGAGGTAGCTGCCCTGCGGCACGACGACCGGTTTCTCGCCCATCGACGCGAGCACGCCGATCATCACGAAAAACACGAAGACCGCGCCGACACAGCAGACGAGAAGCGCACTCAACGTCGCAAAGAAGGAAGTGAAGAAATTCTTCATGCGCCGACCCTACGCCGCCCCCCGGCCCTCGCCAGTGAAAACTGTTGTCTGGCAAGGCGCTGGGACGAGCGGTTCCGGCACCGCGCCCAGCGGCGCGGCGTCGGAAAAGTAACAAGTGATAAGTAACAAGTATCAAGTGGCGGAAAGGGCGGCACCTGCGTGGCCATATCTCCGTCTGCCTGCAGCCACTTGCTACTTGTTACTTGCCACTTGTTACTTCGCACGCGCCCGGAAAGGGTGCGCGCGCAATACTTTCCTTGTGCCGCGCGCGGCCGCTCGGGTAGCTTCGCCTTTCAATGAGCGAGAAGCAGGAACTCCTCACCACCAACCGCAAGGCGCTGACGATCAACCTCGACGGCACTCGCTATGGCACCATCGCCGAAATCGGCGCGGGCCAGGAGGTCGCGCGTGTGTTTTTCCAGGCTGGTAACGCCTCCGGCTCCATCGCGAAAACCATGTCGGCCTACGACATGACGTTCAGTGACGCCATCTACGGCAAAGCGCCGCGCTACGTGTCGCGCGAGCGTTTGCAGACGATGTTGCACCACGAATACGCCCTGCTGAAGGAACGGCTCTCGGACAAGCGCGGCGAGCGAACGCGGTTCTTTGTCTTCGCCAACACCGTCGCAGCCAAGTCAGCCAAAGTCAGCGACGGCCATGGCTGGCTCGGCATCCGGTTTCAAACCCAACCGCTCGAGGAACCGAGCGAAATCATCATCCACGTCCGGATGTGGGACAAGAAGAACGTCCTCCAGCAGGAGGCGCTCGGCATCGTCGGCACCAACCTCATCTACGGCGCCTTCTACTACAAGGACGACCCCGAGAAGTTCATCACCTCGCTCGTCGACAACGTCGGCACCGACCGCATCGAAGTCGACATGCTGAAGTTCACCGGCCCGGCCTTCGCCCACGTCGACAACCGCCTCCTCTCGCTCTACCTCGTCAAGCA